>CAZEZD010000194.1:0-5773 GCA_964516115.1 uncultured Hyphomicrobiales bacterium | reverse complement strand
GCCCGCCGGTGACCCTTTGCCGGTCGACGGTCAGAAGGCCGGCGGTGAAGTGCTCGAGCGGCCGGAACGGGTGAATGGTGAAGCGCCGGCCATAAGCATGTTCGGCCGCGAGCTGCGCCATCTCCGCCGTGGCCTCGACGAAGCCGTCGGGGTCGGCGAGGCAGGCGGCGAGCCAACGCCCGGCGTCGAAGTGACCGTGTTCGGCGAAAGCGGTCATGGTGCCTCCGCCTCGAAGCCCCACACGTCCCAGCCCGGCCGCGCCTGCCTCGCGTTCATCTCGATTTTTGGCAGGGTCGGGAAATAGTCCTCGATCAGCCGGGCGAAGTTCTCCGGCTTCTCCGAGTGCCGCCCCAGCGGCGCGGTGATGAGGCTGTCCCACTGGGTGCCGGGCGCCGGGCACGGCGGCGCGCCGCGCGTGCCGAGGAGCAGCAGCTCGTGCCGGTTCCGGTTCCAGCGGCCGAGCCCCGCCCGGTCCTTCGCCCAGCAGAACTGCGAGCGATAGGTGAAGCCCCAGCGCGCCATCACGTGCAGCGCCTCGGGCAGCATGGGCACCGTCGCCCAGAGGAACAGCACGGCATCGTCGGCGGCGATCGAGATGACGTCGCGGGCGGCGATCGCCTCCGTCTCGCTCGTCGGGTAGTGGTTCTCCGGCGCGCGATCCATGCCGGTCTCGTCGCTCCAGTTCTCGAAGCGCCACTCCGGGTCGGCATAGATCACGCCGTAGCGCCGCTCCGGCAGCGCCCGCTGCCTGGCGCCGAGGCGGGCTTCCTTCTCCGCCCGCAGGGCCTTTTTCCGGGCCGTGTTTTCTTCGCGGAAGCGCTTGGCCGCGGCGAGGATCTCCGCCTTGCCCCGCGCGATGATCTCGTCCTGCTCGGACTTGGGAAGCGCGGCCACAGCCATGGCTGCCGACACCGCCACCTCGCCGGATTCGACCGCTGCGACCAGGTCGGGAACGCCACGCTCGCGAACCTGTCGCGCCCGATCGACCGACGTCGTGCCGACATTGAGAAGCTGAGAGGCCCGGTTCAGCGAAACAGCACCAATTGGTGCCGTTTTCGAGGGCCGCCCCTCGCCCAGCGTCGCCAGCTTCGCCGCCACCATGGCGCGCTGGCTTTCGCTCAGGTGCCGACGGTGAAGGTTGCGGGACAGAACCCAGGCGAGCGGATCGCCGTCGTGAGCCTCGACGAATAGGCGGAACGGATGCCGCAGGCCGCCGCCGTCAGGCCACCAGACCTCGCCCGCCTCGATTGCCCCCGCCACGAGCCCTGCCCGGTAGCGGTTGCGCCCGTCGAGGATCGCCCCGTCCAGCAGCACGATCTTCTCGCGCACCCCATGCCGGCGGATGTCCTCCACCAGCGCGTCGAAGGCATCGCCCTCCAGCGCCGGGAACAGCTCCGCCAGCGGGTGGATCGGCAACAGGGCGGGGGCGGCCTCGCTCATCGCGACTTCCCCGCCAGCGCCTCGCGAACCGCCTTCACCGGCAGCCCCACCATGTCGGCGATCTCGTCCAGAGAATTGCCGATGGACTTCAGCGTCCGCATGTATTTCAGGGTCGCGGCGCTGATCAGCGGCTCCGCAGGTGCCGCAGCGGGCGCGGCAGGCGGCGGGGCCGACGCACCCGCGAGCGGTTCGCCAGCTTCACCAGAAACAACCGGCTCGCCCGCATCAGGCGCGGCGGCAGGTGGCGCGGCGGGATTGTCGGCGGCAGCGACGCCACCGGCTTCATCCGCCGGGCTTCCCTCTTCAAGACCCACGCATGGCGGGCCTTCCACCGGCAGCGCAGCGGGCGCGTCGTTGGCATGGTCTTTCTCCGTTTCGGTGACGGCGGGCGCGGGAGCCTCAGCCATGCCCCCCCCCATGGCTTCGGCGGCCACCCGGGAGGCGATGGCGATAACGGCCATCGGCAAGCCGTGATGGGCCGGGTTGAAGGGGTCTCGCGCCCCGCCTTCGTCCAGGCTCGCGTGCCGGATGCCCGTCACCCTCAGCTCTTCCGGCAGCGGGCTGCCCAGCGGAGCCCGCTCATCCATCGCCGCCACGGCCGCGTCGAGATCCCGGTCACCGGTCGGCTTGCAGCGCGCCGAATAGGCCGCCTCGAACAGCAGCTGCGCCTGCACGCTGGGTGTCCGCGACGCGGCCCGCGCCATGTCCACGAGCCCAGCATAGACCCGTTCGTTGACGGTGATGGTGATGCCCCGCGTCTCGGGGCCGGCATTGAAGCGCGGCGGCGCCGTCATGGCATGAACCTCCAGAGGATGTGAGACGCCCCGCTGCCCTCAGGCGGCGAGGAACGCGAAGACCAGCGCGGCGAGCGCGCCGACGACGAAGACAGTGATGACGAGGCTCGGTGCCATCCACCCGTCCGGCGCCTCTCGCGGCTCGCGGTACTGGGGGCCGGTCATGCGCCGCCTCCCTCATCGCTCGCCGCCACCCAGCCGGGCACCGGGTCCAGCACCGCCGCCAGGAAGGCCGGGCCGAACACCGCGACCAGGCGCAGCATGTGCCCGCCGGAAAGCTCGGATGGACCGTTCCAGGCCATGGCGTTGCGGATCGTCCCTTCCGGAATCCCGGTCAGCGCCGCCACCGTCAGGTGCGGCTTCTGGCCGGGAAAGTGCGCCCGCAGGAAGTTGCGCACCGCGCCCGGCTTCACCCGGCCCGGAAAACGCGCGGCATCCCACCGGGCGGCATCGAATCGGGAGGCGGGCGCCGCGGCTTCCGGCGCCGCCGGCGCGGATCCGACGGATGCGCCCGGGGCAGTCTTCCCGTCGTCGCCAGCCACGGGAGCCTTCACCATGATCGCGTCACGCCGCCGCCCCGCCTCCATCGCCGCGAAGGTGCCGGCAAAGCTCGCCACGCCCTGGAGGGCCATGGCCGCCGCATTGCTCGCCACCACGCCGAGGCCCTGCCGCGGGCCGTCGCCCAGCCGGAAGCTGTTGAGAGATGAGAGCCGCCCGCGCTTCGGCTTGTCAGCCTTCGAGCGTTTCTGGATGTCGCGTTTTCCGCTCACGCCGCCCTCCCTGAAAAAGCGGCCGGCGCGTCATCGGTCGCGCCGGCCGAAGGGCCCGCCGCAGGCTGCATGTCGGTCTCGGGGGCGGCGGGAAGGGATTCGGCTTCCAGAATGTCGAGGAGGCGAACGACCGGTCCGATGGGCGGAAGACCCCCTTCGTATCCGGCGACGGTCGACTGCCCCACGCCCAGAAATTCCGCCATCTCACGCTGGGTCCAGCCCTTCGCCTTGCGCAGCCGCAGAACGCGGCCGGCCACGGTTTCGGTGGCGTCCATGACGGGGGTCGAAGTGTCGCTGGGATCGCTCATGGGGCGACAATCTAAAACAGATTGTATCGCTGTCAATCTAAAATCGATTTCTCACAGCTGTAGCTTTCAGATCATGGAAGATCCGAGCATCAGGCTGCGCAAGGCCCGCGAGGCCAAGGGCTACGCCACCGCGGCGGACGCCGCGCGTGCACTCGGCATGAAGCCGGTCAGCTACACCCATTACGAGAACGGCACGCTTGGATTCTCCCGCCACGCCGCTCGCCTCGCCCGTTTCTTCGGCGTCGAGCTGGAATGGCTTCTCACCGGCCACGGTGTCATGAAGTTGCCGGACCGTGGCGCGGCGCTCGACGTCCCTCTCGTCTCATGGGTCAGCGCCGGGCCGCTCGGCCTCGCCGACGCGGTGGAGCAATATGCCGACGCCACCCGCGTCGTCGGCCCTGATCTCGACGCCGGCGGCGACTGGATCGCGCTCGAGGTCGATGGCGACTCGATGAACAAGATCTCGCCGCCGGGCTCCATCATCTTCGTCAATCGCAAGGACCGCCGCCTGGTCCCCAATGCCTGCTACGTCATCGCCGACGAGACCGGCGCTGCGACCTACAAGCGCTGGCGCGCCGACACCGGCTGGGGACCGGTCTCGACGAACGAGACGCATCAGCCGCTCAGGCTGCGGCCCGGAGCGGAACCGACGATCATCGGGCGCGTGCGCCTCAGCCTCATCCGCATGTGATCGCGCTTGACCGCCTTCGGCGGTTGCGGAATGGTCGTCTGCAACCACGTTCCGGAGATCGGGCGATGAGCGAAACTCCCGAGCCCCCGTTGCCCGCGCCCTTGCCAGCAACGGCCAACGGATCGACAGGTGTCATCGCTGGAGCGATGGCCAAGGCCCGCGCGAGCCTTGCGACCGCGTCGGAAGCTGCCGAGCAGGCCGGGCGCGCCGTCGCTGGTCAGGCGCAGCGAGCCGCAGATGCAACGACGGACGGGGTGAAGGCGGCCGCGGCGAACGTCGCGGAGACTGCGGGAGCGCTTGCTTCCGCCGCTTCGGCAGCGAAAGAGCGAACAGCCGACGCGGCGGCGGCCATCGGCGAGAAGGCGACGCAGGTTGCCACCTCTGCAAGTGCAAAAGTGGCCGATGCGGCCGGGACCGTGGCGGGCGGCGCCCGCAGCGGCATAGGCACAGTGGCGGGCGCCGTCGGAGGTGCGGCAAGGACGACGGCCCATGTCGCAGGGGCACCGCTGCGTGCCGCCCGATCGGTCGGCCGGGCGCTGTCCGGCGCAGCACACGGAACAGCGAAGGGCGTGAAGACTGTCTGGCAAACCACCGTCATGCTCGCCTGGGGCATGATCGCCGCGACTGTCATTGTTGCCGTCACGATCCTTTTCGCGGGCCAGAGAACGTCGATCACCGTCAGCGCGCCACCCCCGGTCACCATGCGCGAAGTCCCGGCCGAACCCGTCAGGCAACCGGTGATCGCTCCCGCCGCCTCCGGTCCGGGATACGCCCCGCTCCCGGTTCCTCGACCGACGCCCACCCGCGATTCGCGATGATCGTCGCAGTGACGATCTAAAATAGATTGACACTCGAAAATAGATTGCACTAGCCTCCCGGTCATCGTCACCGAGGAGGCCGCCGTGGCACCCGCACCCGAGACCCCTGCCGCCGACCTGCCCCCATGCTCCATCCGGTTAGCGGAGGCACGTGCCTTCCGGCTCTTCGGGGGAGAAACCACGGCCGCTCCGGACGCTGCGGCCCAAGCGGTTCTCGCGGCCCTCGACCACCCGGCCGTCAGGGCGCGGGTGGTGGCCATCATCCATGAAGCGACGTTGAGAGGGCTGCGGCTATGAGCTTCGCCCTCTCCATCGCCGCTCTTGCATGGGCTGACCACGGTCGCTCCCGATCGAAGGGGATGCAGACCTCGATCCGAGCCTTTTCGAGAAAGGCCGGATCGTCGGGGACCCGCTCCCAGCTGACGAAGGCCCAGACCGACCACCGCCCCTCGATCACGAAGGGCGGCTGCGGGAACGCCACGGCGAAACCCGGCGGAATGAACCTCTCGGTGTCCTCCATGGTCATCAGGATGTTCTCCATGCCGGCCCGCCTCTCGCTCCGTCTGCACCTCCCGGCACGCTGCCACGAACGAGCCGCGCCGGCGAGTGCGAGCGCCGTCCCCCACAACCTGACGCTTATCCCCTGAGGAGGCACCCGTGCTGCCCATCGAAACCGGCATTCCCGTCCCTGACCTGAACGCTAGCAAGCGGGTCTATCCCTTCGCCGAGATGAAGACGGGTGACTCCTTCCTCGTCCCCGTTCCCGCCGAGCCCGCCGAGACCTTCCACGCCCGCCGGAAGCACAAGCAGGCCTTCGTGGCCGAGCGCGCGAGGCGCTACCGCGCCGCCACCGGCCGCAAGTTCACGACCCGCCAGGTCGAGGACGGCGTGCGCGTCTGGCGCATCGGCTGACCCCCTTCCCATCCCGACAATCCGCGCCACCCGAGGAGGC
>CAZEZD010000193.1:630-5784 GCA_964516115.1 uncultured Hyphomicrobiales bacterium | reverse complement strand
TGGGCGCAAAGCCTCAACCCATCCCGCCGAAAGGCGTCAAGCTGGAAGACCGCTATGGCCAGGTCGGCCTGAAGGCGGTGGCCGGGGCCATCAAGGCTCCGAAGCCGACAAAAGGCGGCTGATATTCCGCAAGGTCATCGACACAACGAAAACGGCGGCCTCTCGGGGCCGCCGTTTTCGTTCGGTCAGGGGGTTCAGCGGAACCCGCAGCTTAGCGGACGATGACCTTGGTGCCGGTCCCGACCCGGTTGTAGAGGTCGATCGCGTGCTCGTTGTGCATGCGGATGCAGCCCGAGGAGACGGCTTCGCCGATCTGCAGCGGCGAATTGGTGCCATGGATGCGATAGAGCGTGTCGCGGCCGTTCTGGTAGAGATAGAGGGCGCGCGAACCCATCGGGTTCTGCGGTCCGCCTTCCATGAAGGCCGGCAGCGTTGGCCAGCGACGGCGCATCTCGGCCGGCGGCGTCCAGGTCGGCCACTCGGCCTTGCGCTGGATGGTGGCGGTGCCGGTCCAGCCGAACGCTTCATTGCCGACGGCCACCTGATAGCGGATGGCGGTGCCGCCCTCTTCCACAAGGAACAGGTGCTTGCTGGAGGTCTCGACGATGATCGTGCCGGGACGCTCGGCGGTGCGATAGGGCACGCGCAGCGGCATGCGCCAGTAGTCCATTTCGACCTGGGGCGCCTGCGCCATCAGGGTGCGGTCGCGCTCGGAAACGGGTTGGTTCGAACTGACCGTCTGGTTGTTGCAGCCCGCAAGGGCCACGGCCATCACTACGAGTACGCCCCACCGCATGTCACGATCCTCTCAAGGGAACACTGGCGAGCGCCCAACCGTCATCCCGGCGCGCCCACGTTGATCCACCGTATCGACGGTTGTGGCGAAGGCTTGACGCGAGGTCAACGGCAGACTGCGCCGCGTAGCCCGGAAAGGCTTGAAACTGTTGCATTTCGGCCATGACGCAGCACGTCAGAAGCGCGGTTCCGCGCCGTGAATCAGGCCCTGCATCGCCATGATCGCTCCATGATCGCAACCCATCGTCGCCGCATCGCAGCACTAGCCTCATCCTCACGTCGGGGCCGGCCTATGCAACCCGCCTGCGACGAATGGAGACGATGATGAAAACCGCCACGGCGGCCCCGAATGTCGAAACGAAGCCCATCCACGACACGCTCGTGGACCGGTACGGCGCGATCGGCATTTCCGCGGTCGCTGCTGCCGCTCCCTTCACCAGGGCCCCCAAGCCCTCCGCCGATCGTTCGACCGCGCGGTATCCGCTCTTCATGGACTGACGGTTTCCCGGTTCGCCGGGCTTCAATCAGGCCTCCCGCATGCCTCTCCTGAATAACTCCAGGGCCGGTCTTCGTGACCGGCCCTTTTTTCTGGTCATCCTGCCGCCCAGCTTCTGATCAGAGACAGCGCGATCGCCACCATCACGCAGGCGATGAGCGCGTCGAGGACCCGCCAGGCGGCAGGCCGGGCGAAGATCGGCGCCAGAAGCCTTGCACCGAAACCGAGCCCGCAGAACCAGATGGCGGAGGCCGTCATGGCGCCCGCGGCGAAGGCGATGCGCGCACTGCCGTCGAACTGCGCCGAGAGGCTGCCGACAAGCACCACAGTGTCGAGATAGACGTGCGGGTTGAGGAAGGTGAAGGCGAGGGTGGCGGAGATCACCCGCACAAGGCCGGTCTCCTCTGACAGGGCGGCGGTGAGGCGTGAGGGATTGAGAGCCCGGCGCGCCGCCATCAGGCCGTAGACCAGGAGAAAGGCCGCGCCCCCCAGGGTCGCGATGCTCAGCAGGAGCGGCGAGCGGGAGACGAGCCTGCCGAGCCCCGCGACCCCCGCCAGGATGAGCAGGGCGTCCGACACGGCGCAGATGGTGGTCACCAGCAGGACATGCCGGCGCATCAGGCCCTGCCGCAGGACGAAGGCATTCTGGGCGCCGATGGCGACGATCAGTCCGAGGCCGATCAGGAAGCCGGTGCCGGCGGGCTGGACAAGGGAGAGCGTGGTCATGCGCTGCGTCTAGCGACGCGCCGCCATGCCCACAATCGCGGCCGATCGTCTCGATGCGTCACGCTGCCGTCATCATCGCCGCGGCAAGTGCCGACGCCGCTTTCCAAGTGGCGGCGGAATGGCTAGGCAGGGTCGACCGTCCATCTCACGGAGACGACCCATGATGAATGCCTATGCCGTGGTGAACGACGCGCTCGTGCGGGTCGAAACGACTGCCGATGCTGTGCCTCCTGAGGTGGTTTGGGTGGACCTGTTCCAGCCGACGGTCGACGAGGACAAGGCGCTGGAGCGCTGCCTCGGCATCGAGATCCCCTCGCGCGAGGAGATGCTGGAGATCGAGCCGTCGAGCCGACTCTACGTCGACCACGGCGTTCGCTACATGACGTCCACCGTGCTGTGCAACACTGATCTCGGTACGCCGAAACTGACGCAGATCTCGTTCGTCATGGCGCCCAACCGGCTCATTACAGTGCGCTATGACACACCTAAGCCCATCAACCTGTTTCTCAACCGTGCCCAGAAACCCGGCACGGTCCATGCCAACCCGGAATCGATCCTGACCGGCCTGCTCGACACCATCGTCGACCGGCTCGCCGACATTCTGGAGAAGGTGGGCGAGGAGATCGACCAGGCGTCCGGACAGGTCTTCTCAAAAGAGATCGGCAACAAGAGCCGGGCGAGCAATATTGAGGAGGTGCTGCAGATCCTCGGCACGAAGGGCGGCTTCATCTCGAAGATCCGGGAGAGCCTGGTCTCGATCAACCGCCTGCTATTGTTCCTCGCCACCGAGATCGAGGGAACGAAGGTCTCCAAGGACGTCCGGGTCGTCCTGAAGAGCCAGAGTCGCGACGTGGAATCTCTCACCCAGCACTGCGATGCGCTGTCCAGCAAGATCACCTTCCTGCTCAACGCGGTGCTCGGCCTCGTCGCCAACGAACAGAGCAACATCATCAAGATCTTCGCGGTGCTCTCGGTTGTCCTCATGCCGCCGACGCTCATCGGCACGGTCTATGGGATGAACTTCAAGCATATGCCGGAACTCGGCTGGGAGCTCGGCTATCCGCTGGCCCTCGGCATGATGCTGCTGTCGGGGGTCGCCCCCTATTGGTGGTTCCGCAAGAAGGGCTGGCTGTAGCCGCCAGCCCTCCCGCAATCGGCCGTCAGGTGGAGGCAAGGCGGCGCGCGCCGATGACCTGAAGCTCGGCGAGGATGCCGACAAAGACGGCCTGGGCGGCGACGAAGGCGATGCCGAGGGCATTCGGACTGACGCGTCCGGAGACGAGCAGGCCGAGGCTTGCAACCACCCACAGGGCGTTGATCGCCGCGATCGCCATGACCGCGCCGGACGATGACGACGCCTTCATCGCGACGAGGGCCACCATCGCGGCGAAGGGCAGCAGAACGAGGCCCGCGCCGCGCAGCAGCGGTTCGGGCAGCCCGAGGAGGGGCGAGAGAAGCCCGGCCCCGACAACGAGCTTCAGGCCCATCGCAGCCGAGGTCAGCGCGTCGAAGGCCAGCACACGGCGCAGGAAGGTTCGTGCGTCGGAAGCGCGGAAGAGAGCGAAAGCGTAAGACATGGCAGGCTCCTCGATGAGGCGTCGCGGCGGGGGATCCGGTCCGCAGTGCCGTCACCGTGAAGCCACCGGTGCGCCGGGTCGATTACCTCGGAGGTCATTGGCCGGCGGCCGCAGCGACGGCTAGTCTCCCTCCCATGACGACACGCTCCGCTGCCTCCCGTCCCGCCTCCCGCGCCGTTGGCGACCTCCTGCGCGACTGGCGTCAGCGCCGGCGCATGAGCCAGATGGATCTCGCCCTCGATGCCGAAATCTCGACGCGCCATCTGAGCTTCGTCGAGACGGGGCGGGCGGCCCCGAGCCGCGAGATGGTGCTGCATCTTGCCGAGCGCCTCGACATCCCGCTGCGCGACCGCAATGTCCTGCTGGTGGCGGCCGGCTTCGCGCCGGTCTTCCCGGAACGCCGGCTCGACGATCCCGGCGTCGAGGCCGCGCGCCGGGCGGTCGACCTCGTCCTCGCAGGACACGAGCCCTATCCGGCCGTCGCGCTCGACCGCCACTGGCACATCGTCGCCCACAACCGCTCCATCGCTCCCTTTCTGGAGGGCTGCGCGCCGGAGCTGCTGGCGGCGCCCATCAACATGGTGCGGCTGTCGCTGCACCCGCAGGGCATCGCGCCGCGCATCGTCAATCTCGGGGAGGTGCGGGCCCACATCCTGGCGCGGCTGAGGCGGCAGATCGAACTGACCGCCGATCCGGTGCTGGATGCGCTGCTGGCGGAGGTCTCGGCCTATCCGGTGCCGTTCTCGCAGCCACATCCGCGCAAGGGGCAGGAGGCGGCGGAGCTGTTCATTCCCGTGCGGCTGATGACTTCGGCAGGACTGCTGACGCTCATCTCGACGACGACGGTGTTCGGCACGCCGGTGGACGTGACGCTCGCGGAACTCGCCATCGAGGCCTTCCTGCCAGCGGATGCCGGGACGGGGGAAAGGCTCAGGGCGATCCAATTTCTCGAGATGCAGATTGACTGAAAACGTATGGGAGTTCCTATTGCGACGCGCGTAAATCCTTCATAAAGACCTGTGCGTTCAAGAAAAACCCCCTAGAATAGGTTTCTAGCGCGTCCAAATTGCAATCTGAGCTATGTCGTCCTCTTGCAAGGCGATAGGACAAAGCCACATAGCGCTGAAGATCGTCGCGATCCCAAGCGCGCGTAAGGACAGCGATATCAACAAGACTGCTAAGCATGACATGATCTGTCGTCATTCTGCAGTTTTCTTGAAACACTCTCATCGAGCTGAATGATTCGACGGCCGCTTCAAAGCCAATTTTGAGCTTCTGATCACTAGAAAGCGCGACAATCGGTTCCCATAGAATCAAAATCATAGAAAGAAATGCGACGCGCATTTTCATCAAACGGCTCCAATAATTAACTGAACTTTTGTTCTAGTATACGTCACCAAGCAAAAGTAGTAGATCATCTTGCGCAGATCGCACTCGAAATGCGCAGAAGTAGAGCTTGCTACACGTGCTGGCCGCCGTTGATGTGGATCTCGGCACCGTTGAGATAGCTCGAGGTCTCGGTGCACAGCACGTAGATGATCTTCGCCACCTCGTCGGGGG
>CAZEZD010000193.1:0-615 GCA_964516115.1 uncultured Hyphomicrobiales bacterium | reverse complement strand
CTGGCGTGCCGAGCCGGCGCATGGGGATCTGCTCGACGATCTTCTCCGTGCCGGGGGAGAGGATCGAGGTGTCGATCTCGCCGGGCGCGATGGCGTTGACGCGGATGCCGTGCGGGGCGAAGTCGGCCGCCATCTCGCGGGTCAGGCCGGCCAGCGCCGCCTTGGACGTCGCATAGGCCGCACCGGCGAAGGGGTGGACGCGCGAGCCGGCGATCGAGGTGACGTTGACCACCGAACCCTTGGCCTCGGCCAGCTCCTTCAGGAGGCCGCGGGCGAGCAGGATCGAGGCGAAGAAGTTCACCTGGAAGACCTGCTGCCAGACCGACAGCGGGGTGTGCAGGGAATCGAGACGAGCGCCGCCCTCATCCTTCGGCGAGATGCCGGCATTGTTGACCAGCGCCTCCAGCCGGCCGCCGATCAGGCGGCCGCGGATCTCGTCGATGGCCCGCTCGGTGTCGGCAGGATCGGCGAGATCGACCTGGATATGGTCCTCGGGACCCATTTCCCAGGGACAGTTCTCGGGAAAGGCCTGCCGCGAGCAGGTGATGACGCGCCAGCCGGCCGAGGAGAAGCGCTTGACGGTGGCGTGGCCGATGCCGCGGCTGGCGCCGGTGA
>CAZEZD010000192.1:2450-5788 GCA_964516115.1 uncultured Hyphomicrobiales bacterium | reverse complement strand
CGCCCGGACCGTCGCCTCGAAGCGAGCCGCGACCTCGCCGTCGACGGCAAGGCCGGCATCGATGGCAAGGACGCCGAGGGTCAGGCCCTTCACGCCGCCGTCGATGCCGCCGACGAGGTCGAGGCCAGGGGCGCCGGTGGTCGATCCGTCGGCCGGGTCCGAGCCGAGCATGACCTGGCTCATCACGGCGGCGTCGCGGACGGTACGCGCCAGCGGGCCGATGGTGTCGAAGTGCAGCGCCAGGGGCACGACCCCGGCGCGGCTGACGAGGCCCATCGAGGTCTTGTGGCCGACCGTGCCGCACCAGGCGGCGGGCAGGCGCACCGATCCGCCGGTATCCGTGCCGAAGCCGATGGGCACGAGCCCGGCGCCGACCGCAACGCCGGTTCCCGACGACGAGCCGCCGGGCACGCGATGGGTGACGGGATCGTGCGGGTTCACCGGCGTTCCGGTGATCGGATTGGTGCCCCAGCCGCCAAAGGCATATTCGACCGTGTGGGTCTTGCCGACGACGATGGCGCCGGCCGCCCTCAAGCGCGACACGCACCAGGCGTCTGAGGCTGCTGCCGGCAGGTGGTCGCGGGTCACAGAGCCGGCGCGTGTCTTCTGGCCGGAGACATCGACGATGTCCTTGACCGCCACGGGGACGCCGTGGAGCGGGCCACGCCGGTGACCGTGCGCCATCAGGGTGTCGAGCATGTCGGCCTCGGCCCGCGCCTCGTCGGCCATGATGGCGATGAAGGCGTGCAGGCGCTCGTTCGACGCGGCGATCCGGGCGAGAGATGTCTCGACGACGGCGCGCGCGCTGGTCTCGCCAGCGGCGATGGCCTCCGCGGTGGCGACGGCCCCTTGGGCGAGGACGGCGGCTGCATCGGTCATGGGACGGTCTCCAGTGCGGGCAGGCCCAGGCGGGCCGCGACGAGATCGGCGATTGCGAGGGAGGCGGTAAGGCCGGGGCTCTCGATGCCCAGCAGATTGACGAGGTTGGGCACGCCATGGACCTCGGGTCCGTCGACGCGGAAATCCGGCATGGGCGTGCCCGGCCCGTGCAGCTTGGGGCGGATGCCGGAATAGTCGGGCTGCAGCGCGCCGTCCGGCAGGTCCGGCCAGTAGGCGCGGATGGCGGCATAGAAACTCTCGGAGCGGGCCGGGTTCACGACGAGGTCGTTCTCGCTCCCGACCCATTCGACGTCCGGTCCGAAGCGGCAGCGGCCCTGCAGGTCGACGGTGGCATGGACGCCGAGGCCGGCGCCGTCCGGCATCGGATAGACGAGGCGGGAGAAGGGCTGGCGGCCGACGAGGGAAAAGTAGTTGCCCTTCGCATACCACTGGCGTGGAGCGTGCTCCTGCGGGAAGCCGGCGAGGACATTGAGGAACTTCGGCGCGAAATGGCCTGCCGCATTGACGACGATGCGGGCGGTGATCTCGGCTGCCTCGGCGCCTCCGGTCTGGAGCAGGATACCCTCAGATGTGATGGCGGCCGAGACGATGGGCGTCTCGAAGGCGATCATGCCGCCGGCGTTCTCCAGGTCACCCTGCAGGGCGAGCATGAATCCGTGGCTGTCGACGATGCCCGTGGTGGCCGAGAAGAAGGCCTTCACGCAGGAGACGGCCGGCTCCATGGCGCGGACCTCGTCCGCCGTCTTCCACGACAGGCCGGCAACGCCGTTGGCATGGGCCTGGTCCCAGATCGCCTGCAGCTTCGGCAACTGGTCTTCGGCGGTCGCCACCATCAGCTTGCCGCAGTTGACCGTCGTCACGCCGCGATCGGCGCAGTAGCGGTAGAGCAGTTCCTTGCCCCGCAGGCAGGCCGTCGCCTTGATCGATCCGGAGGGGTAGTAGAGCGCGGCGTGGATGACCTCGCTGTTGCGCGACGAGGTGCCGGTGCCGATGGCGTCGGCCGCCTCGACAACGAGAGTGTCGAGCCCCGCGAGGGCGAGGCGGCGGGCGGCGGCGAGGCCCACGACCCCGGCGCCGATCACCACGGCATCGATTTACCAGGCTGTCATGCGGTGCGGCCGAGGGGGCGGGAGCGAGCGGTCATGCTCCCTTCTTAGGGCGCGGTTGACGTTCGGAAAAGCGCTCCGCCCGCGCGGCTGGTCCCCGGCGACCGATGCCGGGTCACTCGATCAGCCGGACCACGGTCGTCGTCGTGGTGCTGACCTTCGGGCATTCGACGATGACGCGGATGTCGTCGTAGTCGCCGTCCGTCCAGCCATAGCCGGGCGGGCGATCCTCCCAGCCGAAATACATAAACTTGCCGGGCTCGCAGGCCTTCGTCGCCTGCTGCGGCGTGCGGTTCCGGCCCTCGGGGATGATGCCGCCCTTGCCCTTGGCCTTGCACTGGCCGAGCGTGTCGCAGATCACCGTCTCGAGAATCGGCACAGCGTTGGTGAAGTTGTGGGTCGGCACGCCTGCGGTCAGCGTCGTGTCGGAATAGTAGTTGTAGGACAGGTTGTTGGACCAGGGACTGGCCCGATCGGCAGGGTTGTTCGGGATGAGCGTGCCGGGCGCTGCGGTGTCCCAGAGGTGCGGCTGGGTGCGGGCGTTGCGGACGTTGTAGAGGCGATAGGAGAAGGTCTCGCCCTCCTTGCAGACCGGCATGTTGAAATTGTACTTCGTGCCGGCATTGTCGGCGATGGCCGTCATCTGCGAGCGGCCGAAATCCGCGTGATGCTGGCGGCTCTTGTCGAAGCAATAGACATACATGCGGTTGTAGTCGCCGGCCTCCGGATCGAGTTCGGCGACGACCGGCTTGGCGCTGGTCACCGTGTGGTGTGAGGTCGCGGTGGCGCCGGACCTCGCGACGACGTTGAGGGTCGTCATGCCGATGACGCCGAGGATGGCGGTCGGCATGGTGGCGCCATCGGTCATGATGCGCACCGTCCGCCCGCCGTCGGAGGTCTCGATCCTGACCGGATAGGCCTTGAGATGGCCGGCGAGATGACCGTCGAGATGGTTCCGGGCGATGGTCTTCACGGCAGCCTCGCCGAGCGCGTGCTGGCGCGCGGCGGCGAGGGCTGCCGCGTCGAAAGCGCCCTGCAGTTCGGCGGCATCGCGGGAGGCGCGATGGAAATCCACCGCCCCGCCGACCGTCCCGAACAGCGGGATCGCGGCCAGCGCAAAGGTGACGGCGATATTGCCGCGCTTGTCCTGACGAAAACCCGCCAGAATATTCCGACCGTTGAACGCCATGGCGGCCTCCCGGGACAGTTCCTGGAGCCAGACAATAGCGGGCAGGGATTGCCGTCAGGTTTTCGTAAAATGCGAACAATCGGAAACGGGCGTTAACCATCGATGCCGGCGGATCCGCTGGCGGCTCCTCAGGGAGCGAGAAG
>CAZEZD010000192.1:0-2440 GCA_964516115.1 uncultured Hyphomicrobiales bacterium | reverse complement strand
GAAGAATGCCGATGGCGGAGCCGATGAGCACCCACAAGCCGACACTGGCGGCAAGCGCCACGCGCCACCGCCCCGAGACCGGCATCGTCTCAGGACCGGAGATCAGGGGCGCCACCCGGGCCGTCTGCCGTATGCGGGGGATGTGCATAAGCGTCGAGACTCTCTGTTCCCGATGAAGTCTAGAGGACCCCCGGGAAGATTCGCCACGACGAAACCGCTGATTATCACAGAAAGTTCCCGGGATATCCGGCTACCGCCAGCGACGGTGCAGCCAGAGCCATTGCTCCGGATGCTCGCGCACCCAGCCCTCGACGATATTATTCATCATCTGCATCGCGGCCTGCACATCGACGCGGCCTTCGGCGTCACGGGGCAGGGCAAGTTGCTCGGTCGCCTCCAGCCGGAAGCGGTTGCCGGGCAGGCGGATGACGCGGGCGCCGTGGACCGGGCAGTCGAACTCACGGGCGAGGCGCGCCGCGGTCGGATTGGCCTTGGCCGGCCGGCCGAAGAAGGTCACGTCGACGCCGCGATGGAGATGCTGGTCGATCAGCATGCCGACATGGTTGTTCGCTTCCAGTTCGCGGGCGAGTTTCAGCACGCCGCCACCACCGGAGGCGACCATCTTGCCCATGGTCTTGCCGCGAATCTTCTGGATGGAGCGGTCGACGAAGCGGTTGTTCGGCATGCGGTAGAGCGCCGTCATGTCGAGGCCGTGGGCGGCGGCGGCGACCGCCGGCATCTCCCAGTTGGCGAGGTGCGCGGCAAAGAAGATGGCCGGCTTGCCGTCATCGCGCAGGCGCTCGTAGAGCCCGACGTCCTCGGTGATGATCCGACCCTCGTTCGGGCGGGCGGGATCATAGTCCCAGAGGTCGTCCATGCAGGCATATTCGAAGGCGGTGCGGCCGAGGTTCTCCCAGACGCCCCGCAGGATCGCCAGGATCTCCTCCTCCGACTTCTCCGGGAAGGCCGCCTTCAGGTTGCCGTAGCCGGTCCGGTTGGCCGAGATCAGCGGCGCGAGGCGCGGCAGGATCCAGCCGCCGATATTGCTCGCCCGGTCGGGGCCGAGCGCGCGGATCGCCGCCATGGCGCCGAGCACGAGGATGCCGACGACCCAGTCGAAGGGGAGCATCACCCAGGGGTGCCTGTGGCGGAGCCAGCGGACCAAGGCCGGCGGCCTTCAGATCTGGACGAGGATCTTGCCGAAGACCTTGCGGCCTTCCAGCCGGTCGAGGGCCTCGGAGAACCTGTCCATCGGCAGTTCGGTGTCGATGACCGGCGTGACGCCGGCCTCGATGCGCTTCAACCCGTCGGCGATGGCCCGCATCGGCGCGCCGAAGGAGCCGAAGATCTTGTACTGCTGCTGGAACAGTTGCATCAGGTTGAAGGTGATGGTTGCCCCCGAGGTCGCGCCGCAGGTGGCGAGACGGCCGCCGCGCCGCAGGCAGAACAGCGACTGGTTGAAGGTGTCGGCGCCGGTGTGCTCGAAGGCGACATCGACACCCTTCTTTTTCGTAATCTTGCGCACGACGCCCTCGAAGCGCTCGGTGCGATAGTTGATGGCGTGGTCGGCGCCGATCGCCAGCGCCTTCGCCGCCTTGTCGTCGTCGCCCACCGTGGTGATGACGGTGCAGCCGAGCGCCTTCGCCACCTTGATTGCCACGGTGCCGATGCCGGAGCCGCCGGCCTGGACGAGCACCGTCTCGCCGGGCTGGAGCCTGCAATTGTCGAACAGCATGTGCTCGACGGTGGAGAAGGTGATCGGGGCCGTGGCGGCGTCGCGCAGCGAAACGCCGGCGGGAACCTTCAGGACGTGGCGCGCCTCCATCGTGACCATCTCGGAGGCGAAGCCGTCGATGTGGAAGCCCATGATGCCCTGCACGTCGGTGCACAGGTTGTCCTGGCCCGCCTTGCAGAACCGGCAGGCACCGCAGGTCTTGGCGCCGAACATGACGACCTTGTCGCCGGGGACGAAGGCCGTGACCCCGTCGCCGACGCTCTCGATGGTGCCGGAGGCCTCGGCCCCGACCACTAGCGGCATCTTGCGCTTGGCAAACGCCATGCCTCGGAAGCCCCAGACGTCGATGTGGTTGAGGGCGACGGCGGCGATCTTGATGCGGACCTCGCCCTCGGCCGGGGCGGGGGCATCCGCGATCTCTTCGATGCGAAGGTCACGGTCACCGTGGAGGCGCAGGGCGCGCATGGGCATGATCCTCTTGAGGGCGGAAGGGCCCGCGGCGCGGCGATGATGGTCGCGCGCCCGCAATGCATGGGAAGCGCCGGTGCCTAATGGCCCGGACCCGTGGCGTCAACCGACGGGCACACTACGCCGGCGGCGGAGCCATGGATCGCCGCCGGGAAGGCGGCGCCCGCCGGTGGGATCGGCACGACCGGGTGCAGTGCGAGGAAGGGTTGATGCGACAGGCCGCCTCATCTATAGCAG
>CAZEZD010000191.1:0-5794 GCA_964516115.1 uncultured Hyphomicrobiales bacterium | reverse complement strand
CGTCCGACGCCGGCGCCCAGCAGCGCCAGCAGGCCCAGGCGGCCCGACCGGCGGCCGGCGCCCAGCAGGGTTCAGCCGTGGCGCAGTTCGGCGACTGGGGTGTCTTCACCTCGACGACGCAGCGCGGAAAGGTCTGCTACGCCGCCTCGCAGCCGAAGACCCGGGCGCCCGGCAACCTCCAGCGCGATCCCGCCTTCTTCTTCCTGACGTCGCGGCCGGGCGAGAATGTGCGCAACGAGGTTTCGCTCACCCTCGGCTTCCCGCTGAAGGGCGACGCCACCGCCACCATCGGCACCACCAATTTCGCGCTCTACACCCAGGCCACCGGCGCCTGGATCAAGAATGCCGCCGAGGAAGGCCGCATGATCCAGGCCATGCGCGGCGGATCGGCACTGACCATCCGGTCGACTTCGCTGCGCGGCAATGTCACCACCGACACCTATTCGCTCAACGGCCTCAGCCAGGCGCTCGACCGCGTCGCGCAGGAATGCCGCTGAGGCCTGTCACTTCTGCGGCGTTGCTGGCGCTTGCCGGCGCCATCGCTCCCGCCGCTGCGCAGGACCGTCCGATTACCGGGACGAACCGCGTCATTGCCCGCCATGCCGATTGGTCCGTCGTTGTCGCCGACACCAATCGCGGCAAGCTCTGCTATGCCGCCGGCTCGCCCCGCCTGCGCCGCCCCGAAGGGGCGGTGAGGGGCCGCGCCTTCGTCTTCGTCACGACGCGGCCGTAGGACCGGGTGCGCGACGAGTTCGCGGTCGAGTTCGGCTTCGAGGTCACGTCGGGATCGACGCTGACGATCGGCGACGATACCTTCCCGCTTTCCGGTGACATGCAGGGCGCCTGGATCGCCAACCTCGCCGACGAGACGCGGCTGGTGGCGGCGATGCGCGACAGGGCTCAGATGACGCTGCGCTCGATGTCGCAGCTCGGCGAGGAGACGGTCGATACCTATGCGCTGAAGGGTTTCGCCGAGGCCCTCGCCCAGGCACGCCGAGAGTGCGCCGATCCCAATTCGACCAGCTGATACGGCGTCCCTGCGGAAATCCTGCGAGGAACGCCGCTTTCGTGCTATAGGCGCCCGCTTGCCAGGAACCCCGAACCGATGCCGACGCTCGATCTCGCGAATGCCAAGCCCGTCGTGAAGCCTGCCGTGGCCACCGAAACCCGCGCCCTGCCGGCGAAGCCCTCGCTGGTCGGAATGGGCCGCGACGATCTGACGGCCGCCCTTGCCGCCATCGGCATCGAGGGCCGGGAAATGCGCATGCGCGTCGCCCAGCTCTGGGGCTGGATCTACCAGCGGGGGGCCAGGACCTTCGAGGAGATGTCGAACGTCTCCAGGCACCTGCGCACGGCCCTTGCCGAGGCCTACACGCTGGAGCGTCCCGAGGTCGTCGCCGAGCAGGTGTCGCAGGACGGCACCCGCAAGTGGCTGATGCGCATCCCGCCGAGCATGGCCGGTGAGAAGTGGCACGAGATCGAGACGGTCTATATCCCCACCCGCGACCGCGGCACCCTTTGCATCTCCAGCCAGGTCGGCTGCACGCTGACCTGTTCGTTCTGCCACACGGGCACTCAGAAGCTCGTCCGCAACCTGTCGGCGGCCGAGATCGTCGCGCAGGTGATCGTCGCCCGCGACCAGCTTGGCGACTGGCCGGGAGCCGAGCCGCCCGAGGACGCCTTCGTGCCGACCGACGGCGGGCGCTTCGTCACCAACATTGTCTTCATGGGCATGGGCGAGCCGCTCTACAACGTCGAGAATGTCACCGGGGCGCTGATGACCCTGCTCGACCCGGACGGCCTGCAGTTTTCCAAGCGGCGGGTGACGCTGTCGACCTCGGGCGTCGTCCCTGAGATCGGCCGCGTGGGCGCCGCGACGGGCGTGGCGCTGGCCATTTCGCTGCACGCTGTCCGCGACGACCTGCGCGACGAACTGGTGCCGCTCAACAGGAAATACCCCATTGCCGCGCTCCTCGACGCCTGTCGCAACTATCCGGCCGCGTCCAACGCCCGGCGGATCACCTTCGAGTACGTGATGTTGAAGGGCGTCAATGATTCCATCGACGATGCCCGGCGCCTCGTGCGGCTGCTGAAGGGAATCCCGGCCAAGATCAACCTGATCCCCTTCAATCCGTGGCCGGGCTCGCGCTACGAGTGCTCCGACTGGGAGCAGATCGAGCGCTTCTCCGAGGTCGTCTTCGAGGCCGGCTATTCCTCGCCGGTCCGCACCCCGCGCGGCCGCGACATCCTGGCCGCCTGCGGCCAGTTGAAGAGCGAGACCGAACGCCTGCGCGCCAAGGACAAGGCCGCGCTGATGTCGAAGGCCGAGCAGGACGCCTTCCGCGCCATGAGCATGGTGGACTGAACGCCATCCCCTGCACGCGCCGCGCGGCAGCCGCCGCCGCTGCGCGCTTGACCCTCCCGCGGCCGGGTGGTGAGCTTTCGACAACCGGCGACACAAGACCGGACGAGACCACCACGATCCCGGGAGGATCCCATGTCGTTCCAAGGACTGCCGCCCGTGCGGACAGGAGCCTTCGCGCTGTCCCTGGCCTGTGCCGCCTTCGCTCCGTCGCTTGCGTTCGCCCAGTTCGCTCCCGGCCAGGGTCAGGGGGGCCGCTTCGAGCGTGAGGATCGCGGCCAGGGCCGTGTCGATCGCGACGCGCGCCGCGGTCGCGGCGACGAAACGGTGCAGGGTCTGTCGCGCGAGCGGCTCGCCCGCATCGGGCCGGTCATGAGCGAGCAGATCGACCGGGGCATGTTCCCCGGCGCCGTGACGCTGATCGCCCGCCAGGGGCGCATCGTCCATTTCGAGGCGCACGGTTTCCGCGACGCGGCCAAGACGCAGCCGATGACGCGTGACACGATCTTCCTGCTCGCGTCGATGACCAAGCCGATCGTCTCCACGGCTGCGGTCATGCTCATCGAAGAGGGCCGGATGAAGCTCTCCGACCCGATCGCCAACTGGCTCACCGAACTCAAGGACATGAAGGCGCAGGTCGAGCGTCGCAACCCCGACGGCACCACCACGACCGAGGACGTGGCGCTCGCCCGCCCGATTACCGTGCAGGACCTGCTGCGTCACACCTCCGGCTTCACCTATGCCGGCTCGGTCCGCTCGCCGCGGCTGAAGCAGCTTCTCACCGACCAGAACATCGAGGCGCGCACCGCCAACATCACCGGTGACGAGATGCTGCGCCGGCTCGGCCAGATCCCGCTGATGCACCAGCCGGCGACCAACTTCGAATATTCGATCTCCACCGACGTGCTCGGCCTGCTGCTTGAGCGGGTCACCGGCAAGCGCCTCGACGTCCTGATCAAGGAGATGATCCTCGATCCGCTGGACATGCGCGATACCGGCTGGTTCGTGCCCGAGGGGCGGCGCTCGCGCCTCGCCGAGGCGCTCGATTCCGATCCGGCCAAGGCCGGCATGTGGACCGCCTACCGCATCTTCGAGAACCCGGCCGACCATGGCCAGTATTTCAAGGGCGGCGCCGGCATGGTCTCCACTGCCGAGGACTATTTCCGCTTCGCGCAGATGATCCTCAACGGCGGCCAGCTCGAGGGACGCCGGCTGCTGTCGCCGAAATGGGTCGAGTTCATGCTCTCCGACCATCTGATCGGCATGGGCGGATCGACGGCTGCCTCCACGGGTCCGGGCTACGGCTTCGGCCTCGGCTTTGCCGTGCGCCGGCAGGACGGCTTCGCCGTCGCGCCGGGCTCCACCGGTGATGCCATGTGGGCGGGCGCCTGGGGGACGAGCTTCACCATCGATCCGCGCGAGGGGATCGTCGGCATCCTGATGGCGCAGGGGCCATCGAACCGAGTGCATACGCGCATGCTGTTCAAGAACCTGATCTATGGCGCGGTGGTGCGCTGACAATCGAAGGCGCGTCCGGGGCACGGCCGGCATGCCGCGCCCCGCTATCGCGAGAGGCGGGCGGCGACTACCCTCGCCGGCATGAATCGCTTCGCCTACTATCTGGTGCGCCTGACGCGCGTGGCCCTCGGCTTCCTCGCGGCGCTGGCCGTCGCGGCGGCCATTGTCGTCGTCTTCGACCTCAACAAGGGCCGGTTGCCGGAGCCGATGGCAGGAGCGGTGGCGATCGGCTTCTACACATTCCTCGCGGCCCGGCTGCTCTGGCCGCTCCTGCTCTTCCAGTTTGTCGCCGAAGCCATGCGCTGGCGGGCGCTTGCCATTCATGTCGGCCTGGGTGTTCTGGTGGCCGTGGGCTTCCTCGGCTGGACGTTTCTCCACAGCCGCCAGGAGGCTCCCGACCCGCTCCTCGACGAAGAGCCGGCCATCACCGTCGCGAAGATCGTGGTGACCCTGATCGCCGGCCTTGCCGGTGGCCTCGTCTACTGGATCATCGCCGGCCGCTCCGCCGGCCTGCAGCGCATCGAAAGGACCGACCCATGACCTTCACCTGCCGCCCCCCCGCCGATCCCCAGGTCATGATCGACAACGACAAGGTAAAGGTCACGCGCTGGAACTTCTCCGACGGCGCCGAGACCGGCTGGCACACCCACGGCTGGGACTATGTCGTGGTGCCGCTTGCCGACGGCAAGCTGATCGCCGAACTCGCCGACGGCACGTCGGGCGAATACGAGATGAAGACCCACGAGCCCTACTTCCGCAAGGAAGGCGTGAAGCACAACATCATCAACATCTCGGGCCGGGACTTCGCCTTCATCGAGATCGAGATCAAGCCCTGAAGCTTCTCGTTCGAAGGGCTGAATAGAGCCTGTCAACGCGGCATTTCGTCCTCTGTGCCGCCGTGACAGGCCGATGAACGCTGTCTATCATTCCTCCCATGAGCCGGGCGCAAGACCCGGCTGCAACCCATGTTGCGGAGGTGGACCATGCGTTCTGGACTGAAACTACTTGCGGGAGCGATGATCGCTGCCGTAGCCTTCATCACGGCGGCGGATGCCCGCACCGTTCGCTGGGCACGCTCGGTCGATGCCCAGACCCTCGATCCGATGTCGGCCAATATCGGCCCGACCTCGAACCTCGCCCACCAGATCTACGAGCCGCTGGTCATTCGCGGCTATGACGGCAAGCTGGTCGCCACCCTCGCCACCGAATGGCGCATCCTGCCCGATGACCCGACGGTCTGGGAGTTCAAGCTCCGCCAGGGGGTCAAGTTCCACGACGGCTCCGACTTCACCGCCGACGACGCGGTCTTTTCGTTCGAGCGCGCCCGCAAGCCGACCTCCGACTATCGCGGCCTTCTGACCTCGATCGACAGCGTCACCAAGGTCGATGCTCACACGATCCGCATCAAGACCAAGGCGCCGAACCCGCTGCTGGTCGAGAACCTCACCAACATCTTCATGATGTCCAAGGCCTGGTCGGAGAAGAACAACGCGCTCGACCCGCAGAACATCCGCGAGCGCCAGGAGAACGGCGCGACGCGCAACGCCATGGGCACCGGCCCGTTCACGCTCGTCTCGCGCGAGCCGGACGTGCGCACGGTGATGCGCCAGTTCCCCGGATACTGGGGCAAGGGCCAGTTCCCGATGCAGGTCACCGAGCTGATCGTCGTGCCGATCCAGCAGGACGCAACCCGCATCGCGGCGCTGCTCTCCGGCGAGGTCGACGTGGTCCATGACGTGCCGGTGCAGGACATCGCGCGCCTGCAGCAGAGTCAGGGCATCAAGGTGACGACCGGCCCCGAGAACCGCGTCATCTTCCTCGGCTTCAACGTCGGCGACGCCGAGCTGAAGTCCTCCGATATCAAGGGCAAGAACCCCTTCGCCGACGTGCGGGTGCGCAACGCCATCAACATCG
>CAZEZD010000190.1:0-5809 GCA_964516115.1 uncultured Hyphomicrobiales bacterium | reverse complement strand
TGGTCAATTCAGGTCGGTTCTGGGGCATCGGTGGCGGGCCCAAGCGCGCCGGCACCATCACCCTGTCCTGCCTGCCGCCGATTCCGCCGGGCCTGAAGGCAGGGGAGATGATGGCGCGCGCCGAGCGTGTCATGGAAGAGGAACGGAAGAGAATCGGTTGAGGCGAGGTGCCGCCGGACGCCTGCGGCCGGCGCGAACTGCCTCAGATCCCGTTCCGGCCACCTTGACTTGCCCGGCCCCGGCATCACATTCGGCCTGCCCCCGGGGGCCATGAGCCCGCACGACCGCCATCAGGAGAGTGAGGCCATGACACGAAACCCCTATCCCGACCGCTTCTATCCCGTGGTCGAGAGCATTCGCATGCTGATGGATCTCGCCCGCCTCGGCGTCGGCACGATCCAACTCAGGGTCAAGGATCTCGGCGAGGCGCAGGCCGAGGCGCTGGTGAGGGAAGCGGTGGAGTCGGTGGACGGGCTGCCGGTCCGGCTGGTGATCAACGACTACTGGCACGCCGCCATCGTCGGCGGCGCGCGCCACCTCCATCTCGGCCAGGAGGATCTCGCCACCGCCGATGTCGCCGCGATCCGCGCCGCGGGCCTGACGCTCGGCGTCTCCACCCACGACGAGGCGGAGCTTGAGGCGGCCCTGGCGCACAAGCCCGACTACATCGCCCTCGGCCCGATCTACGAGACGACGATCAAGGCCATGCGCTTCGCCCCGCAGGGGCTGGAGCGCATCGGGGCGTGGAAGAAGCGCATCGGGTCGATCCCGCTTGTCGCCATCGGCGGCATCACGCTGGAGCGGGCGCCGGCGGTCTATGCGGCGGGCGCCGATTCCATCGCCGTCGTCTCCGACATCGCGAAGGCGGACGATCCGGAGACGCGGGCGCGCGAATGGCTGGCGCTGGAGCCGGCGGGGGAGTGAACTCGGCCGGCTGGCCTTCGGCGGCCCGAGGGGTTATCGGATCGCCATGACCATCATCCTGCCCGGCATGGGGGCCAGCGGCGATCCCGGCTTCGGGGTCTATGTCCATTGGCCCTTCTGCGCCTCCAAATGCCCCTACTGCGACTTCAACAGCCATGTGCGGCATGTGCCGCCCGACCAGGCGCGCTTCGTCGCCGCCTTCGCGCGGGAACTCGGCACAGCCGCGCGGCGCACGCCGGGCCGCTCGGTGTCGTCGATCTTCCTCGGCGGCGGCACGCCCTCGCTGATGGAGCCGGCAACGGTCGGCGCTGTCCTCGATACCATTGCCCGGCTGTGGGCGGTGGCGCCCGATTGCGAGGTGACGCTCGAGGCCAATCCGACCAGCGTCGAGGCGGAGCGCTTCAGGGGCTTCCGCGCCGCTGGCGTCAACCGCGTCTCGCTCGGCGTCCAGGCGCTGGATGACGCCGACCTGAAGAGCCTCGGCCGCACCCACTCGGCGGACGAGGCGCTGCGCGCGGTCGATGTCGCCCGCCGGCATTTCGATCGCTATTCCTTCGACCTGATCTATGCCCGGCCCGGCCAGACCGAGGCCGGCTGGGAGGCGGAACTGAGGCGCGCCATCGCGGAAGCCGCCGAGCACCTCTCGCTCTACCAACTCACCATCGAGCCCGGCACTATGTTCGAGGCGCTGCACAAGGCCGGCAAGCTCGCCATGCCCGACGCCGAGATGGGCCGTGTGCTCTATGACCTGACGCAAGACGTCTGCGCGGACGCCGGGCTGCCGGCCTACGAGATCTCCAACCATGCCCGGCCGGGCGCCGAATGCCGGCACAACCTCATCTACTGGCGCTCCGGCGATTTCGTCGGCGCCGGTCCCGGCGCCCACGGCCGGCTGACGCTCGGCAACGGCCGCGTGGCGACCGCGACCGAAAAGCATCCCGAAACATGGCTGGACCTGGTCGACCGGCAGGGTTCAGGCATCGTCGCGGAAGAGCAGCTCGTCCAGATCGAAAATGCCGACGAGTTTCTGGTCATGGGGCTGCGGCTCGCCGAGGGCATCGATCTCGCCCGCTACGAGGCGCTGTCCGGCACGCCGCTCGACCCCGAACGCATCGCCTTCCTGGAGCAGGAGGGCTTCGTCCAGCGCCTGCCGGGCGGGCGGCTGAAGGTCACGGCGGCGGGCTTCCCCGTGCTGAACGCGGTCGTGGCGGATCTGGCGCAGGTGGGTTAGCGGCAGGCCCGCCCGCCGCCCATGTCGAAGTGGAAATGATCGTAGTGCAGCGGGTTGTAGTCGGGCGACAGCGTGACGTCGAACCAGCGGCAGGCGGCATCGCGCACCGCGCGCAGAAAGGCCGCGCGCCCGGCATCGCCCGATGACCAGTCGCCGGTCAGCGTCAGGCGTCGACCGTCGGCGAGCTGGAAGCCCGAGATGTCGATGGCATCGGCCGTGGCATGGCGGCTGCGCCGGCCGGTCGCGGCGTGGTTGATGTTGCGGCAGGCATAGGTGCCGAGATGGTCGATGCGCGTCACCGGCGCACCGAGATCGGAGCGGGCCGCCACACCGAGGTGATGGCGGTCCAGCATGGCGAGCCCGAGGGCCATCCGGCAGGTCGTGACGACGGGAGAGGCCAGCGCCGCCGAACCGGTGCGGGTGATCCTGACGGCATCGGTGAATCCACAGCCCTCGCCTGTCACCCGGTCCGGAATCGGCTCGAAGGCGATGTCGCCACGGGTGAGGGCCGCGCGGCAGCGATCCCCGTCGGCGCGGGCGCGCGCGAACTTGAAACGGGTCAGGAACCCCGGCGTCTCCGCAATATCGAACGGCGCGAAGGGGTCGTAGCGCGGCGGCAGGACAATGTGCCCGGCAGCGACCAGCGCCGCGACCACGACCAGACCGAGGATCAGCGGCAGGATCAGGATGCGGGCGACGCGGATGGCCATGGGCGAGCCTAACCGGCGGCACCGGTCGATGTTCCCGGGTGCCGGCGCGGCATGGCGCCGCTGGCGGGAGCGGCGACAGCGCATGGCATTCGCGCGGCGAACACCCTAGTTTCGTTGCATGCCGTCCTCACTCTCCCTGCCCATGATCGACGCTGCGCCCTGGCACCGGAGCCTGCGCCTGGAAACGCTGATCCGGCTGCGCTGGTTCTCCATCGTCGGCCAGACGGCGGCGATTCTCGCCGTTTACTGGGGCCTCAATTCCGATCTGCCGCTCGACCTCTGCCTGCTGGCGGTCGCGGCGTCGGCCTGGCTCAACATCGCGCTCCGCCTGCGCTACTCCGCCAACCACCGCCTGTCGCCGACCGAAGCGGGGCTGTCGCTCGCCTGGGACATCCTCCAGCTGGCCATTCTGCTCTATCTGACCGGCGGGCTGGAAAACCCCTTCGCCTTCCTGTTCCTCGCACCGGTGCTGATCTCCGCCACCTCACAGCCGCCGCGCGTGACGCTGCTTCTCGGTCTCCTGGCGGTGATCTGCGCCAGCGTCGTCCTGTTCCTGCACCTGCCGCTGCCCTGGGAATGGACTAACGACCTGAGGCTGCCGCCGCTCTACCTCGCCGGCGTCTTCATTGCGCTGCTGCTCTGCCTGTCCTTCATCGGCGTCTATGTCTGGCAGGTCGCCGAGGAGCAGCGCCAGTTCACCGAGGCGCTGACGGCGACCGAACTCATTCTCGCGCGCGAGCAGCACCTGTCGCAGCTCGACGGCCTCGCGGCCGCGGCGGCCCATGAACTCGGCACGCCGCTCGCCACCATCGCCCTCGTCAGCAAGGAACTGGCCGGGGTCCTGCCCAAGGACGGTCCGATCGGCGAGGACATGGCATTGTTGCGCGAGCAGGTGCAACGCTGCCGCGACATCCTCGCCAAGCTGAAGAGCCTGGCGAGCGGGGACGCGCCCTTCGACACCATGACCCTTGCGCAACTGATCGAGGAGGTGGTGCAGCCGCATCGCTACTTCGGCGTGGAGATCAGCGTCGACCTGCCGGAGAAGCGGGGCGGCGAGCCGCTCATCGCCCGCAATCCCGGCCTGCTCTACGGGCTCGGCAACATCGTCGAGAATGCCGTGGACTTCGCCCGGTCCTCGGTCGTCATCACCGCGCGCTGGGACAGCGAGACGGTCACCGTCACCATCCTCGACGACGGGCCGGGCCTTGCGCCGGAAATCCTCGACCGGATCGGCGAGCCCTATCTCACACACCGGGGCAAGGGACGCGGGCGGCGCGCCGTGCAGGGCGAGGATCCGGGCGAGGAGAAGTCGGGCCTCGGCCTCGGCGTGTTCATCGCCAAGACGCTGCTGCAGCGCTCGGGGGCCCGCATCACCTACCGCAACCGGCCGGGGCTCGAGTCCGGCACTGCGGTCGAGGTGGTCTGGCCGCGCAGTGCCTTCGGCGGCCCCCCTGCGACAATTGCGGCACAGCCCGTGCCGGCGGTGGCTTCTTGAGAACCGGGCGTCCCGGGCCTACATCCGCAAGAGCATCTGTATACCATGCCGTATCCGCCCCGGGAGGAGGACTTTGATGGTCGAGACCGAATCCGCCGCGCCGACGCCGCAGATTGCGCTTCCCGCTGATCGCTCCCTGCTCGTGGTCGATGACGACAGGCCCTTCCTGCAGCGGCTGTGCCGGGCCATGGAGGCGCGCGGCTTCGTGGTGACCGCCGCCGAGAGCGTCGCCGACGGTCTTGCCGCCGTGGCAAAGCACCCGCCCGCCTTCGCGGTGGTCGACATGCGTCTCGGCGATGGCAACGGCCTCGACGTCATCTCCGCCCTTAACGCGGCGCGGCCCGATGCACGCGGCGTCATCCTCACGGGCTACGGCAACATCGCCACCGCCGTGACGGCCGTGAAGCTCGGCGCAGTCGACTATCTCGCCAAGCCCGCTGATGCGGACGAGGTTTTCGCGGCGCTGCTCGCGGTCGCCGGGAAGACCGCCGATCTGCCGGAAAACCCGATGTCGGCCGATCGCGTGCGGTGGGAGCATATCCAGCGCATCTACGAACTGTGCGGGCGC
The DNA here is from genome assembly GCA_964516115.1 of uncultured Hyphomicrobiales bacterium. GTDB lineage: Bacteria > Pseudomonadota > Alphaproteobacteria > Rhizobiales > Phreatobacteraceae > Phreatobacter. The sequence continues at coordinate 881 of CAZEZD010000190.1, read as the reverse complement.
AACGTGTCGGAAACCGCCCGGCGACTCGGCATGCACCGGCGCACCCTGCAGCGCATCCTCGCCAAGCGCGCGCCGCGCTGAGGGCTCAGAGGTCCGTCTGCCCCCGCGCCTCGGGGTCACAGAGCAGTGTCATGCGGCCTGCCGCGATGCGGGCGAAGCGCAGCATCATGACCTTGCGGGTGGGTGCCGGCAGGGCTAAGGCCTCGCCCTCGCGCAACAGTTCGGCGCCATGGGCATCGGCCAGGATGAGACCGGCCTCCTCGGGGAGAATGCCTGTCGGAAAGTCCGGCGCCACGGCGAAGAGCACCCGGTCGGCATGGGCGCGGTAGTCGCCCCACTTGCGGTCGGAGCGGAAATCCTCGACCGACGACTTGACCTCGACGATCCAGAGCGTGCCGTCGCGACCGAGCGCGGTGAGATCAGCGCGTCGGCCCGAAGGCAGCGCCAGTTCCGGCACCACGGCGAAATCCAGGGCGGCGAGAAGCCGCGTCGCGCCGCGCGCGATGGCGAGCGCCCGCCCGGACTGGCGGCCATCGACGGGTGGCTGGAGGCGGGCTGCGGCAAAGCCGGTCATCAGGCGATCATGCCGCGGATCGGGTGGGAATGAAACGGGAACGTGCCCGGTCCCTTCCCTTGCTGCCATTTTCGTGTATAAGCCGCGCCTTCGGCAGCCCGCATGGGCCGCCGGAACGTGCTTGCGCGCCCGTCGCGCATCACGGCCATTCGACCGCGCTGGACGACATCCCGGCCCGGCCGCACCTATCGATCCCTACAGAAGGAACACCCGATGTCGATTTCCGACGCCCGCAAGGCCGAACTCATCGTTGAATATGCCACCAAGCCCGGCGACACCGGTTCGCCCGAGGTGCAGGTCGCCATCC
>CAZEZD010000189.1:0-5853 GCA_964516115.1 uncultured Hyphomicrobiales bacterium | reverse complement strand
CCCAGATGATGCCGAAATAGGCGATGATGCGCTGGATCAGGTACCAGCTCGGCCGTCCGCGCTTGCCGTGCTCGAGGGCTGACAGATAGGCCGCGGAAACGCCGACCGCCTCGGCCATGGCGGTGAGGGTGGTGCCCTTCTGCTCGCGCAAGGCCCGCACGCGGGCGCCGAAGGGGGTCATGCCCGGCGCGCCTCGACGGCGGCGAGGGCCGCGGCGAAGGCGGCCGCGATGTCGAGGGTCGTGGTGTCCAGCACCACGGCATCCGCTGCAACGAGGAGGGGGGCGTCGGCGCGCCCCGAGTCGCGCGCGTCGCGGCGCTGGATGTCGGCGAGGACGGCATCGTAGCCGGCTCCGTCATCCGTGACCTCGCCCCGGCCGACGAGTTCGCGGAAGCGCCGCCTCGCGCGTTCCTCGGGACTGGCCGTGACGAAGAGCTTGGCCTCTGCCCCGGGCGCAATGACGGTGCCGATGTCGCGCCCGTCCAGCACCGCCCCGCCGCCCTGCGCGGCAAAGGCGCGCTGGAGGTCGAGCAGCGCCTTGCGCACCGGACCGTGCGCCGCCACCACCGAGGCGGCCTCTCCGACCTCGCGGGTGCGCAGCTTCTCGGCGTCGAGATCGGCAAGGTCGAGATTCTGCGCGATGGCTTCGGCGATGGCGACATTGTCGAGCGGAAAGCCGCGATCGAGCATGATCTTCGCCACGCCGCGATAGAGCAGACCCGTGTCGAGATGCGGCAGGCCGTAGTGGGCGGCGATCCGCCGGGCGAGCGTGCCCTTGCCGGAGGCCGCCGGGCCGTCGATGGCGACGATCATGCGATATCCGCTCCGAGCCCGCGCATCAGGCCGATGAAGTCGGGGAAACTGGTGGCGATGAAGGCGGTGTCGTCCACCGTCATCGGCTGCGCGGTGGCGAGGCCCATGACCAGGAAGCTCATGGCGATGCGGTGGTCCATGTGGGTGGCGACCGTGCCGCCCCCGGGTGCCTTGCCGTTGCCGGCGACGATGAGGTCGTCACCCTCGATCACATGGTCGACACCGGCCGCGGCGAGGCCGGCCGCCACCGCCGCGAGGCGGTCGGATTCCTTCACCCTCAGTTCGTGGAGGCCGCGCATCCGCGTCGGGCCCTCGGCAAAGGAGGCCGCGACCGCAAGGATGGGGTACTCGTCGATCATCGACGGGGCGCGGTGCGCCGGGACATCGACGCCCCTGAGCCTGGAGCCGTGGACGCGCAGGTCGGCGATGTCCTCGCCCGATTCGACCCGGGGGTTCAGGATCTCGATCTCGGCACCCATCTCGATCAGCGTGGTGACGAGCCCCGTGCGCAGCGGGTTCATCATGACGCCGGTCACGGTCACGTCGGAGCCCGGCACGATGGCGGCGGCGACGATCGGGAAGGCGGCGGAGGAGGGGTCCGCCGGCACCACCACGGGAGCCGGCTTCAGCTCCGGCTGCCCGACGAGGTCGATGCGCCGGCCGTGTTCGCCGTGGGGGGTCGTCGTCACCTGTGCGCCGAAGTGGATCAGCATGCGCTCGGTGTGGTCGCGCGTCGCTTCCTTCTCGATGACGGTCGTCACCCCCGGCGCGTTCAGGCCGGCCAGCAGCACCGCCGACTTCACCTGGGCGGAGGCGACGGGGGATTCATAGACCACCGGAACGGCATCCTTCGGACCCTCGATGGTGATCGGCAGCCGCCCTCCCTCGGCCTGTTCCACCACCCTGACCCCGAAAAGCTCCAGCGGATCGAGGGCGCGGCGCATGGGACGCTTGCGCAGCGAGGCGTCGCCATCGAAGGTGGCGCGGATCGGGTGGCAGCCGACGACGCCCATCATGAGGCGGCAGCCGGTGCCCGAATTGCCGAAGTCGAGCGGCTCGGCCGGCTGGACCAGGCCGCCGACGCCGACGCCATGGACGATCCAGCTGCCCGGCCCCGTTCGTTCCACCTTGGCTCCGAGCTGCCGGCACACCTTGGCGGTGTTGAGGACGTCCTCGCCTTCCAGCAGGCCGGAAATGCGCGTCTCGCCGACCGTCAGCAGGCCGAACATCAGCGCGCGATGCGAGATCGACTTGTCGCCGGGGACGGTCAGGGTTCCGGTCAGGGCGGCGCCCCGCCGCGCGGACATCGGTGTCTGGGCTTGTGATGCGCTCAAGGTCAGCGGGTCCTGCTCGGTTCGAAAAGTCTGTCCCGCGCTCTATCCCGCGCCGCAAGCCTCTTGACAAGCAGGGGCTCTGCGTCCAACTGACCCCCCTTCAAGAGAAGTCCGATCATTATTCAGGGAGTCCGCCGTGGCGAGACCCGAACTCGGCGTGAAGCGCATCTGCCCCACGACCGGCAAGAAATTCTATGATCTGAACCGCGATCCCATCGTCTCGCCCTATACGGGCGAGGTGCTGCAGCGCGTCCTGTTCGAGCCGGCCCGCCGTGGTTCTGCGGCGGCGGCCAAGGCGGCCCCGCAGGTCGACGAGGAGGATGCCGAGCTCGAGGTGCCGGATGCCGAGCTGGTCAGCCTCGAAGAGGCGGACGAGGAAGAGGCGTCCCCGGCCAAGGTCGCGGCGATCGACGACGACGTGGACGTCGATGTCGAGGATGCCGGCGACGAGGACGACACGTTCCTTGCCGAAGACGAGGACGAGGACGACGGTGACGTCAGCGATCTCATCGGCGACGCTGCCGACGACGACGACGATCAGTGAGATGCGCAGGCCGCCCGCCGGATGGTGTGCGGCCCCTTGCGCAAGCTCCCGTTGAAGCGTATGTGGGGGGCCGACTTCGGTCATTCATACACCCTCATCGATGGCTATCGTGAGAGTGGGTTCCTGCGGGGACCCGCTCTTTTTGTTTCAGCCGCCGGCGAGACCACTTTCGGAGCTGCGATTGTCCGCGGAAGAGCCGCGCCTGAACGAGGATCCCCGTCTCATCGTCGAGACGGGTGTGGCCGCGCGCGTTGCGTTCATCGTCGAACCAGTGCTCGAGGGCCTCGGCTTCCGCCTGGTGCGCGTGCGGGTGTCCGGCTCGCAGGCCGGCGGCTCGACGCTGCAGATCATGGCCGAGCGGTCCGACGGCACCTTCACCATCGACGATTGCGAGGCGACCAGCCGGGCGCTGTCGCCCGTCCTCGACGTCGAGGACCCGATCGCCGCGGCCTACAATCTCGAGATTTCATCGCCCGGCATCGATCGCCCCCTGGTGCGTGCCGGCGACTTCGACCGCTGGGCCGGCTACGAGGCCCGCGTCGAGATGGCGGTGGCCCAGGCCGGCCGCAAGCGCTTCCGCGGCTTCGTGCTTGGCGCCGAGGGGACCTCTGCGCGGCTGAAGCGCACCGACATCAAGGGCGACGAGCCCGCCGAGATCCTGCTGCCGATCGAGGAGATCGGCGATGCGCGCCTCGTCCTTTCCGACGACCTCATCCGCGAGGCGCTGCGCCGGGCGAAAGCCGCCGGCCGCGCCATGGACGAGGATGACGAGGACGATATGGATGAGGACGGCGCCGGGGAGGCCCCGGACGACGCCGAACTCGTCATCGTCCGTCCCGGCACGCCGCGTCCCGTCCGCGCCGACCAGGCGCCGAAGAAGAAAGCCACTCCCGGCCCCGTCCGCTCCGGCGACGGGCCGCGCGGTCCCAAGCCCAAGGGGCCGGGCCGCTACGCCAAACCCAAACCATCCCGCTAGAGGGGAATAACCATGGCCGTCTCGGCAAACCGACTGGAATTGCTGCAGATCGCGGACGCGGTGGCGCGCGAGAAGCAGATCGACCGCCAGATCGTGCTCGAAGCGATGGAAGACGCCATCCAGAAGGCGGCGCGCTCGCGCTACGGTCAGGAGACCGAGGTGCGCGCCGAGATCAATCCGAAGTCGGGCGAGATCCGTCTGTCGCGCCTCCTCCAGGTCGTCGACGAGATCGACAACGTCGCCATCCAGATCGCCACCGAGGAGGCGCGTCGGAAGAACCCCGCCGCCCAGCCCGGCGACTGGATCGCCGAGACGCTTCCGCCCTTCGATTTCGGCCGCATCGCGGCCCAGTCGGCCAAGCAGGTCATCGTGCAGAAGGTGCGCGAGGCCGAGCGCGACCGCCAGTTCGACGAGTACAAGGACCGCATCGGGGAGATCGTCTCCGGCACCGTCAAGCGCGTCGAATACGGCAATGTGGTCGTCGATCTCGGCCGCGGCGAGGCGATCGTCCGCCGCGACGAACTGATCCCGCGCGAGATGTTCCGCAACGGCGACCGCGTCCGCGCCTATCTTTTCGACGTCCGCCGCGAGCAGCGCGGGCCGCAGATCTTCCTGTCACGTACCCACCCGCAGTTCATGGCCAAACTCTTCGGCCAGGAAGTGCCGGAAATCTACGACGGCATCGTCGAGATCAAGGCCGTCGCCCGTGATCCCGGGTCGCGCGCCAAAATCGCCGTCGTCTCGCGCGACAGCTCCATCGACCCGGTCGGCGCCTGCGTCGGCATGCGCGGCTCGCGCGTGCAGGCGGTGGTCGCCGAGCTGCAGGGCGAGAAGGTCGACATCATTCCGTGGAACCCGGACATCGCCACCTTCGTCGTCAATGCTCTCGCTCCCGCCGAGGTCGCCAAGGTGGTGCTCGATGAGGATCGCGAGCGCATCGAGGTCGTGGTGCCCGATCCGCAGCTCTCGCTCGCCATCGGCCGTCGCGGCCAGAACGTGCGCCTCGCCTCGCAGCTGACCGGCTGGGACATCGACATCCTCACCGAGCAGGAGGAGAGCGAACGCCGCCAGGCCGAGTTCGAGGTCCGCACCAAGCTGTTCATGGGTGCCCTCGACGTCGACGAGGTCGTCGGCCAGCTGCTGACGTCCGAAGGTTTCCGTTCGGTCGAGGAGGTCGCCTATGTCGAGCTCTCCGACCTCGCCTCCATCGAAGGCTTCGACGAGGAGACGGCGCAGGAGCTGCAGCGCCGCGCGCTCGACACCATCGCCCGCATCGAGGCCGAGCATGACGCCAGGCGCAAGGAACTCGGCGTTGCCGACGACCTGCGCGAGGTCGATGGCCTGACCACCGCCATGATGGTCAAGCTCGGCGAGAACGACGTGAAGTCGCTCGAGGACTTCGCCGGCTGCGTTCCCGACGATCTGGTCGGCTGGACCGAGCGCAAGGAGGGCCAGTCGACGAAGCATGCCGGCTTCCTCGACGGTTTCGAGCTGACCAAGGACGAGGCCGAGGCGATGATCATGCAGGCCCGCGTCAAGGCCGGCTGGATCGAGGCCCCGGTGGCGGAAGCCGAACCGGAATTGGCCGAAGGCGATGCTGAAGCTGAAGCCTGAGTCGGAGCGATGACGGCCGGTGGTGATCGTGACAGAGACCGATGCAGATGAGCTGACGCTCGACGGCGGCCCCCTGGCGGGGCGGTCGGGAAGCGAACGCACGTGCATCGTCAACCGCCGCGCGTCGTCGCCGGACGGGCTCGTCCGCTTCGTCGTCGGGCCGGACGGCGTTATCGTCCCCGACCTCAAGGCCCGGCTTCCGGGCCGCGGCGCCTGGGTCACGGCGACCCGGGCCGCCGTCGCCGAGGCGGTCAGGCGCAAGCTCTTCGCCCGCGCCTTCCGGCGTGAGGTGACCGCCCCCGCCGACCTGCCCGAACTCGTGGAACGGCTCATCGAGGCGCAGGCCATCGCCTCGCTGTCCCTCGCCAACAAGGCCGGAGCCGTGGTCGCCGGGTTCTCCAAGGTCGAGGCGGCCCTGATGGGCGGGACGGCGGCAGGCCTTATTCACGCCTCGGACGCGAGCGATGATGGCGTTCGCAAGCTCGGCCAGGTCCTCCGCCGCATCTTCGGCGACGACCCCGACACCATGCCGCGGGTGACGGCGTTCACCTCGCTGCAATTGGATTTGGCAT
>CAZEZD010000188.1:0-5869 GCA_964516115.1 uncultured Hyphomicrobiales bacterium | reverse complement strand
AGCAGGTCGTTCGGGAACTCGATGTCGGCCTTGTCGATCTCGTCGATCAGCAGGACCGGACGCTGCGGCGCGGTGAAGCCCTCCCAGAGCTTGCCGCGCTTGATGTAGTTGGCGATGTCCTTGACCCGCTCGTCGCCGAGCTGGCTGTCGCGCAGGCGCGACACGGCGTCGTATTCGTAAAGGCCCTGCTGCGCCTTGGTGGTGGACTTCACGTGCCACTCGATCAGCGGCGCGCCGATCGCCTTGGCGATCTCGATGGCCAGGACGGTCTTGCCGGTTCCCGGCTCGCCCTTCACCAGCAGCGGGCGCTCGAGCGTGATCGCGGCATTGACCGCCACCTTGAGATCGTCGGTCGCGACATAGCCGCTCGTCCCCTCGAAACGCCCGGACGCCATGTGATGTGCCTCGTGTCTTGAATGCTTCGCGGAGAGGAACCTCCGTCGTTCGCCGGGCAGGGTAGGGGGCGGGGCGGGCGCCCGCAACACCCGGCAGAATCTGCCGATCGGCACAGTCGAAACTGCCGGGGCGGCCGTCGGAAAGGATTCGTTTACCACCTAAGCAATTGAAAAGACGCGATCTCCCGCGGGTCCTGCCTTGGCATGGCGGCTGCACAGACTGTTACGGAGTGCGACGGCGTTCCGTTGTGGACTTGGCCGGACGTCATCGGCGAGGGGGAGTAGCATGGGTATCTTCGGTGCAATGACCACGGCGGTCAGCGGGCTGTCCGCGCAGGCCTATGCCCTGGAAAACATTTCCGGAAATATTGCCAACTCGCAGACGACCGCATTCAAGCGGATCGAGACCAGCTTCGTCGACCTCATCCCCGATTCAGGGCCGAAGCGCGAACTGTCCGGCTCCGTCACCGGCTACTCGCGGGCGACGAACACCATCCAGGGCCAGATCTCGGCGACCTCGATCACCACGAACCTCGCCATCAACGGCGACGGCTACTTCGTGGTGCAGCAGCCCTCCGGCTTCGTCGACGGCAATCCGGTGTTCTCGACCTCCAACGCCTACACCCGGCGCGGCGACTTCACGGTCGACGCCAACGGCTACATGGTCAATGGCGCCGGCTACTTCCTGCGCGGACTGCCGCTCGACCGCACCACAGGCAATCCGCTCGGCTCCTCGCCGACGCCGATCCAGATCACCAACGACGTCATCCCGGCGCGCGCCACCGACACGATGAAGTACCGCGCCAGCCTTCCGACCACGCCGGCCACCGCCAATGCCACCAGCGTCGCCGGCAGCGAACTCATGCAGGCCTCGCTGATCGGTCAGGCGACCATCGGATCGTCCGACGCCGGGAATTTCGTCGCGACCTCCATCGCTGGCGGATCGCAGACCGTCTATGACGCGCTGGGCAACGAGGTGAACGTCCAGATCCGCTGGGCCAAGACGGCGAACGCCTCGTCTGGCCCGCCGGCCGTTTCCGACACCTGGAGCGCCTACTACCAGTCGGCTTCCACCTCGGGTGCCGAGACCTGGACCCGCATCGGCGGCGACTTCACCTTCTCGTCGACGGGCCAGCTGACCGCGCCGACTTCCAACCCGACGATCACCAACCTGACCGTCAACGGCACCAATGTCGGCAACGTCACGCTCGACATCGGCACCAACGGCCTGTCGCAATATGCCCGATCCGACGGCACGGTGCAGGTCACGGACATCGGCCAGAACGGCTACGCCGTCGGCGAGCTGATGAACGTCACGATCACCGACGCAGGCCGCGTGCGCGGCAACTATTCCAACGGCCAGTCGGTCGATCTCTTCTCCATCCCGCTCGCCAGCTTCAACGGCGACAACATGTTGAAGCGGCTCGACGGCGGCGCCTTCGCCGAGACCTCGGGCTCCGGCCCGCCGATCCTCGGCGCCTCGGGCCGCATCGTGTCGCAGAGCCTCGAGAGCTCGAACGTCGACATCTCGGAAGAGTTCACGAAGCTGATCATTACCCAGCAGGCCTACGCCGCCAACACGCGCATCGTCACGACGTCCAATTCGATGCTGCAGGAAACCATCAACATGATCCGCTGAGGCGGGTCATGACGCGTGTCAAGGAGTGACCGGCGATGTCTCTGACCAGCGCCCTGAGCAATTCACTTTCGGGACTGAGGTTCACGTCGACGGCGACGGCGCTCACCAGCGCCAACATCTCCAATGCGGCCAACCCGACCTATACCCGCAAGATCATCGACCCGGTCGAACTGCTCGCCGGCGATCAGATCTCGGGTATCGCGGTCGGGTCGATCCGCCGCGAGTACGATGCCTTCGTCCAGCGTCAGCTCGTCGCCGAGACGTCCCACGGCGCCTATGCCTCGACGCGGTCGCAGTTCCTGTCGCGCCTCGACCAGATGCTCGGCGCTCCCGGATCCGCCCGCGCCCTCGACACGGTGCTGAACAGCTTCTCGTCGTCCTTCCAGACACTGCTGACTTCGCCCGAAAGCGACACGGCCCGGTCGGGCGTGATCAATTCGGCGACAGTGGTGGCCCAGACCCTGCGCAGCCTTTCGGCCTCGGTCCAGTCCATGCGCCTCGACGCGGAGACCGGTCTGGCGGACGCCACAACCCGCCTCAACGCGCTGCTCGGCGACCTCGGCAAGGTCAACAAGCGCCTGTCGGTCGCCTTCACCGACGAGTCGCGCGTGGGTCTGCTCGACCAGCGCGACGCCCTGGTGAAGGAGATCGCCGAATATGTCGACGTGCGCCCCGTCTACCAGAGCAATGGCGGCGTGCAGCTCTATGGTGGCGGCGGCTTCGTGCTTCTCTCGGACAGCAAGCCGGAACTCTCGTTCGACGCGCGCGACATCATCGGGCCGACCAACAGCTATGACGAGGACGCGACCAAGCGCACGGTCGGCACGATCACGGCGCAGACGCCCTCCGGCAAGGTCGACCTGATCGCTGCCGGCGTCTTCACCTCGGGCAAGATCGCCGCCCTCATCGAACTCAGGGACAAGGCCCTGCCTGCGGCGCAGGACCAGCTCGACCAGATCGCCGCGAGCCTCGCGCAGGCTCTCGGCACCGGATCGACGACGACCGCCGCGAGCGTCGCCGGCCCCGGTCCGACAACCGGATACGACATGGCCCTCGGTGCGGGCCTGGTCGACGGCGATTCGGTGACGGTGGAGCTGACCACCAATGGCGTGACGCAGAAGATCACCTTCAAGCGCGTCGACGACACGTCAGTTCCGATGTCGGACGCGATGACGGCCGACCCGAACGACATCGTGTTCCGCCTGACCGGCTCGTCCGCGGCCGGCCATGCGACACAGATGCAGGCAGCCATCGACGCCTGGGCGGCGGGCGTCGGCGGCGCGGCAGGCGCTTTTGGCGTCTCCGTCAGCGGCTCGGACCTCCGCGTGCTCGCCGATCCGACGGCTACCGGCGGCGCCAGCGTCAACCGCGCCGCGGCCTATGTCACGGCCCAGACCCTGGCCAATGGCGGCAGCGCGCTGCCCTTCTTCATCGACACGGCCGCCGTGGGCGGCCTGTTCTCCGACCGCCAGACCGGGTCCGGCGCCCAGGTCACAGGCCTTGCCGCCCGGATCGACGTGAACGGCGCCCTCAAGGCCGATCCCAGCGCCCTGGTGAAGATCACCTCCACAACGCTGGAGTCGGACGAGACGCGCCCATCCTTCCTCGTCGCCGCGCTGCAGAACACCGGCCGTTATTTCACACCCGCCGGCGGCCTCGGAACGACGACCAATCCTTTCCAGGGCTCGGTGCTCTCTTACGCCCGCTCCGTCATCGTCACCCAGACCAACGACGCCGCCACGGCCCAGCAGATCGCCCAGGGGCAGGAGGCCGTCGTGACTCAGTTGCAGGCCCGCTTCGACAGCGTCGCCGCGGTGAACATCGACGAGGAAATGACCCTTCTGATCCAGCTCCAGACCGCCTATGGCGCCAATGCGCGCGTGATGAGCGCGGTCCGCGAGATGCTCGACATGCTCAGGCAGATGTGAGGACGCCATGGCCATCCGGACCTCAGGCATCATCAGCGGGCTGAGCGCCAGCGACTTCGTCAGCATGAAGGCCAAGTTGGCCGACCTCCAGCGCCAGCTCGGTTCCGGCCTGAAGTCGGAGACCTATGGCGGGCTCGGCCCCGATCGCGGCTTCTCGCTCGCCTTCCGCGCCTCGGTGAGCCAGATGGATTCCTGGCAGCAGAGCATTTCCCTGGTGATGACGCGCATCTCGATCGTCGACACCTCCCTGACCGGCATCGCCAAGACGGTGGCCTCGACCAAGACCTCGATGCAGCCGAACGAGTTCACCCTGTCGTCGGGCCGCACCATCGGACAGGTCGCGGCCGGCGACGGGCTCAACGCCGTCGTCTCCATGCTCAACGCCAGCGACGGCACGCGCTATGTCTTTGGTGGCCGCAAGTCGGCGACGCCGCCGGTGCTCGACGCTTCGATCTTCCTCAACGGCGACAATAGGAAGGACGGCTTCAAGACCGCGCTGCTGCAGCGCATGCAGGCCGACCTCGGCGTCGCCTCGGCAACCCCCGAGGCCGATCCCGCCGCCACCGGACGCCTCGCTCTCTCCGCCACGGGCACCCAGCCGGTGACGCTCGCCGAGGACGGCACGCACCCCTTCGGGCTGAAGATCGGCGTCGCATCGGGGGCTGTGGACGGCATCGCCGTGACCTCGACCGCCGGGCCGCCGGCCTCGCTGTCGATCGCTGCCGGCGCGGGCAATGCCTCGCCGGGGCAGTCGCTCACGCTCTCGTTCACCCTGCCTGACGGCAGCGTCGAGACGATGACGTTGACGGCGACCGAGGCCGACGCCGATGTCGTGGCTGCGCACGAGTTCCGGGTCGGCGCAACCTCGGCCGAGACGCTCGACAACCTGCGTGCGACGCTGGGCGACCAGTTGGGCAAGTTCGTCGGCAGCAAGCTCGCCGCCGCCTCGGCGGTGAAGGCCGGCGAGGACTTCTTCAAGGGCGAGACCAATCCGGCGGCGCTGGCCGGGCCGCCGGCGATCGAGACCGGCGTCGCCAAGCGCCTCGTGCCCGGCGTGTCAGGGACCATGGCCGATGCGGTGGCCTACGATACTCCGCAGAATGCCGAGGCGAAGACCATCCGCTGGTACCAGGGCGATCGGGTTTCGGCCAATCCCCGGGCCACGGCCTCCGCCGAGATCGACAGCGCGCAGTCCATCCACTACGGCGTGCGCGCCGACGAGGAGGCGCTGCGCACGGCGGTGCAGTACATGGCGGTGGCGAGTTCGCTGCGTTTCAACGCATCGGACCCGAACGGGCTCGCCCGCTACCAGGCGCTCACCCCGCGGGTGGTGACCGGCCTGAGCATGGAGAACGGCGGCCAGACGGTGCAGTCGATCCAGATCGAGATCGCCGCCGCCAACACCGCCGCCGATGCCGCCAAGACCCGCCATGGCGACCGCCGGGCGATGCTCGGGGCGCTCCTCACCGACATCGAGGGCGCCGACGACAACGAGGTCGCGGTGCATATCATGGCGCTGAAGACCAATCTGCAGGCGAGCTACCAGACGAGCTCGATGCTCTCGCAACTGACCATCATCAACTACATGCGGTAACGAAAAAGCCCCCGGAGCGTTCGCGCCGGAGGCTTTCATCGCGGATCGTGGATGCGGCGCGACGGCCTTTCGGCCGGCGCCGTCCGCCGTTGTCAGCCGCGTCCGGCGAGGCCGGCGGCGATGTTGGAATTGATGGAGACGAGGATTCCCAGCTTCTCGGGGGCCGGCTCGATCTCGATGTCGATGGTGCGCTGGAAGATGAACAGGCCGAGATTGGCGATGTTGTTCTTGATCGGCAGCGGCAGCGGGTTTTCCGGATTCGTCGCCGAGGTGGACAGGATGGTCCACAGCTTGCGGTTATAGGCGAGAGCCG
>CAZEZD010000187.1:0-5897 GCA_964516115.1 uncultured Hyphomicrobiales bacterium | reverse complement strand
GATCCTCGCACTCACCCTCGCCGCAACCGTGATCGCCGTCGCCAGCCCCGCCTTCGCCTATGGAGTCTACTGCGCCAACGGCAGGATCGAGATCGACAGCCGCTCCTTCGAGCAGATGCGCATCGCCCGGGGGTCCGGCATCTGCGCCTTCGGACAGTTCAGCTACCTCTCGGACGCGCAGAACTTCGCCCGGCGGAACAACTTCACGCCCGGCTCGCGCTGCTCCTGCCGCTAGCCTGTCGGCCGCCGCAGTTTCCCGTAGCGCTTCACCGCCCGCTCGCGCTTCAGACGCGACAGGCGGTCGAGCCAGAAGATGCCGTCGAGCTGGTCGATCTCGTGCTGCAGGACGACGGCGAGGAAGCCGTCGGCCTCGCCCCTCTCCTCGATGCCCGCCAGCGTGGTCCAGGTCAGCCCGATGCGCACGGGGCGTTCCACTTCTTCGGAAATTCCGGGCATGGAGACCGAGCCTTCCCGCTCGATCTTCGTCTCGGGCGATGTCCACAGGATTTGCGGATTGACATAGAGTCGCATGAGCGCGTCATCGGCGAGACGGATCGCGACCAGCCGCTGGGGCACGCCGATATGGCAGGCGGTGAGGCCGATGGCCGGGGCCGCGACCAGCGTGTCGATCAGGTCCTGCGCCAGGCGTTGGAGCGCTTCGTCGAAAACCTCGACGGAATCGGCCCTCAGCCTGAGGCGGGGATCGGGAAACATCACGAGCGGTCTGACGGTCATGCGAAATCTCCGGGCCGTTGCCGCAGACCTAACCGAGCCCGCGCCGGCGCGGAAGCGCCGCCATCGCGGCCGATCCGGCTGCTGCCCATCGTCAAGGCGCTCACTGCCGCGCCCGTGGGCGACTGTCCGTCCGGAATGGGCGTTCTGCGCCAGGCCCTCGCACAGCATCGGGGGCATGCCCGGCGCGGGTTGCAATGGAATGGATGTTGCATAAGGATGCGGGTCCGGTGGGCTTCCCAAGGCCCGCCCCCCAACATTCAAGAACGAGTGACATCCGACGTGAGCGCCCAGCCCCAGACCACTGCCGATTCCGTGGCCCCCGCCCCCAATACCGGCCCTGTCCTGTCGGTGTCGAACCTGGTGACGTCGTTCGTGCGCGAGGGCGAGTGGAACGCCGTCGTTCGCGGCGTATCCTTCGATGTCGGACCCAAGGAGACGGTGGCGATCGTCGGCGAATCCGGTTCCGGCAAGTCCGTGACCGCCCTCTCGATCATGCGCCTGATCCCGCCGCAGAGCGGCCGCGTCGAAGGCAGCATCAAGCTGGCCGGCCGCGAGCTGACCACGCTGCCCGAGAAGGCGATGCACCACGTGCGCGGCAACGAAGTCGCGATGATCTTCCAGGAGCCGATGACCTCGCTCAATCCGGTGCTGACCATCGGATTCCAGATCGCCGAGGCGCTGATCTACCACCGCGGCATGTCGCGCCAGGAGGCCGAGGCCGAGACGGTGCGCCTTCTGGAGAAGGTACGCATTCCCGCCGCCAAGTCGCGTTTCCATGAATATCCGCACCGCTTCTCCGGCGGCATGCGCCAGCGCGTCATGATCGCCATGGCGCTGGCCTGCCGGCCGAAGCTGCTGATCGCCGACGAGCCGACCACTGCCCTCGACGTGACGATCCAGGCGCAGATCCTCGAACTCATCAAGGTTCTGCAGGAGGAGGAGGACATGTCCGTCCTCTTCATCACGCACGACATGGGCGTCGTCGCCGAGATCGCCGACCGCACCGTGGTCATGTATCACGGCAAGGCCGTGGAGGCCGGCGAGACCGGGCAGATCTTCGCCGCGCCCGCCCACCCCTATACCAAGGCGCTGCTCTCGGCGGTGCCGCAGCTCGGTTCCATGACGGGCATCGCCCGCCCGATGCGCTTTCCCATCGTCGACAAGTTGACGGGCGAGAGCGACGTGCCGATCGAGACGCCGGACACGGTCAAGGCTGCCGAGCGCCCCGTACTCGAGGTCGCCAACCTGACCACCCGCTTCGACATGCATTCCGGCCTGTTCGGCAAGGTCTCCGGCCGCGTTCACGCGGTCGAGAACGTGTCGTTCTCGCTGCACTCGGGCGAGACGCTGGCGCTGGTGGGCGAATCGGGCTGCGGCAAGTCGACGACCGGCCGCTCCATCCTGCGCCTGATCCAGCCGAACTCCGGCTCGGTTCTGGTCGATGGCGAGGACGTCCTCTCCATGGAGGGCGGCAAGCTGCGCGACATGCGCAAGCGCATGCAGATCATCTTCCAGGACCCCTTCGCCAGCCTCAATCCGCGCATGTCGATCGGCTCGGCCATTGCCGAGCCTTTCTATGCACACGGCCTGGCGACCGGCGCGGAGGCGCGCGATCGCGTTGCCGACCTCCTCACCCGCGTCGGCCTTACGCCCGACATGGCCTCACGCTATCCGCACGAGTTCTCCGGCGGCCAGCGCCAGCGCATCTGCATCGCCCGGGCGCTCGCCCTCGGCCCGAAGCTGATCGTCGCCGACGAGGCGGTCTCGGCGCTCGACGTCTCGGTGAAGGCGCAGGTCGTCAACCTGATGCTCGACCTGCAGGCGAGCATGGGCCTCGCCTACCTCTTCATCTCCCATGACATCGCGGTCGTGGAGCGCATGTGCCATCGCGTCGCCGTCATGTATCTCGGCGAGATCGTCGAGATCGGCCCGCGCGCCGCAGTCTTCGGCAATGCCCAGCACCCCTACACGAAGAAGCTGATGTCGGCGGTGCCGATCCCCGACCCGGCCCGCCGCCTGCAGAAGCGCGGCGTCTCCAATGACGAGATCATGAGCCCGGTGCGCGCGCCCGACTACGTGCCGCCGGTCCGCCAGTACCGCGAAGTCTCGCCCGGCCACGTCGTGATGGCCTGGGAGTGAACTTTCTTCACCGAGAGACGAAAAAGGCCCCGGTCATCGCCGGGGCCTTTTTCCTGTCCGGGTCAAATCCCGATCAGTAGAGATTGGTCGTGTAGGCCGTCTCGAGCCGCTTGTTTGTCGCGTCGGCATCGACGCCCCTGATCTGGTCGGCGAGAACGGTGCCGAGCAGCGGGAAGGCATCGCGGCCGACCTTCTTGTTGGCGTTCCAGAGATCGGCGCGCAGGATCGCCCGGCCGCAGTGGAAATAGACCTGCTCCACGACGATCTCCATCGCCGAGCTCGGGACGATCGTGCCCCTGATCGCCATGGCCTGCAGCAGGCCGGGGTCGGTGACGAGGCGCGCCTTGCCGTTGACGCGCAGCGTCTCGTTGAGGCCCGGAACGAGGAAGAGAAGGCCGACATCCGGCCTTGCGAGCACGTTCTGCAGCGTATCGAGGATGTTGTTGCCGCGGCGGTCGGGCAGGATCAGCGTGCGGTCGTCGACGACGCGGACAAAGCCCGGCTCGTCGCCGCGCGGCGAGCAGTCCGTGCCGCTGTCGCTGGTGCTGGCGATGGTGAGGAACGGCGACAGCGCGATAAAGCGGCGGCAATGGTCGTCGAGCCGGTTGAGAATCTTCTTCGTCGTCATCTCGGCGGGCTGGTCATAGACCTGCCGCAGCGCGTCCCTGGCGGTGATCTCGTTGGCTCCGTCGCTCATTCGGGGGCTCCTTCGGGGGCATCTGTTTTATGAGATGTTAGGCGAGATTGCCGCGATGACACCCCATGCGAGAGGATGGCGGTCCCGGCGCGGCACGCATGGCGCCCTGCGATGCCGCTCAGAAGTGCTCGTAGCGGCCGGAGCCGAAGGAGACGGGTGCGCCCGCCGCATCGAGGAAGCGGGTCCCTCCCTCGACGGTCACCTCCCCGATGATCGCCAGCGGCACGCTCTCATGCCCTGCGGCTGCCAAAAGCTCCGGGAGACCATCCGGGGCGCAGGCGAGCAGGATCTCGTAGTCGTCGCCACCGGTCATGATCCGCTGCCGGAGCGTCGTGTCGGCCGCCAAGGTCGCGCGGGCGGCGGCCGAGAGCGGCACATCGGCGAGCCGGACGACCGCCCCGGTCCCCGAGGCCGCCATCATCTTTGCGAGGTCTCCCGCAAGGCCATCCGAAACGTCCATGGCGGCGCTGGCCCAGCGGCCGACCGCCTCCACCAAGGTCGTCCGAGGCCTGGGAGCGAGATAGCGGTCCACGAGATGACGGCGATGTTCGAGGGCGAGAGCGCCAAGCCAGGCCGGGGCCGTGGCGGGATCGCGTTCCGCGGCGCGGGCGATCACACCGAGCGCGCCGTCGCCGATCGTTCCGGTGACGCAGATGACGTCGCCAGCTCGCGCGCCGCGCCGGCGAACGGTGCGTTTCGCGCGACCGAAGGCGGTAATGGAGATGGTCAGTGGTCCCGGCACCTTCACCGTGTCGCCGCCATAGAGCGGGCAGCCATAGGCCCAGATGTCGCGCGCGAGGCCCCCGGCGAACGCGGCAAGGAAGTCCGTGGTCCAGTCGGGCGGCAGGCCGAGGCCAAGCAGGAAGCCGGTCGGCACGGCGCCCTTGGCCGCGAGATCGGAGAGATTGACCCTCAATGCCTTGGCCGCGATCAGGTCCGGCGGGTCGTCGGGGAAGAAATGGACGCCGGCGATCGCCATGTCCTTGGTGACGACGAGATCACCCTCCCCCTCCGGGATGACGGCGGCGTCGTCCGTCAGACCGTCAGCCCCCGCCGCCGTGGCGAGCGGCGCGAAATAGCGGGCAATCAGGTCGTCTTCGGATGGGCGGGTCATGGGCAGATGATGGCCGAAAGCCCGGGCGAAAGGGAGGGCCGACCCTGTCAGGCTTTCGGCGCCTCGCCCATCTCGGCGGCGCGCACGCGCTTGGCGATCTTGTCGAGCACGGCATTGGCCATGCCGACTTCCTCGCGGTCGACGAAGGCGTCGGCCACGTCGACATATTCGGCGATGATGACCTTGGCCGGCACGTCGGGCCGCTCGAAGAGTTCGTAGGTGCCGGCACGCAGCACCGCCCGCAGAACCGCCTCGATGCGGCGCAGCGGCCACTCGTCAGCGAGGATACGGTCCACCGCCACGTCGATGCGCTGCTGCTCGCGCATCACGCCCTGGATGATGTCGCGGAAGAACTGGTGGTCGGCGGGCAGATAGGTCTCGCCCTCGACCTCGCGGCCCATCCAGAAGGTCTGGAAGGAACCGATGACGTCGTTGATGTCGGAGCCTGCGACGTCCATCTGGTAGAGCGCCTGGACGGCGGCGAGGCGCGCCGTGCCGCGCTTGTTCGCCTGTTTCGGAGCCGGTTCGGCCTTGGCCGCGCCGCCGCCCTTGTCCATCTCGCCCGCCCGCGCGCGGGTCCAGGCCTGGGCGTCGTTCTCGACGGTGAGGATGCCGTTGCCGAGCGGCATCTTGCGCGACACCGACAGGTCCATCAGGGCGCGCGAGCTCTCCTGCGAGACGATCTCGTAATGCGTGGTCTCGCCGCGGATGACGGTGCCGAGCGCCACGGCCCCGTCGAAGGGACGGCCGCGGGCGGCAGCGCCGTCCATCAGGATGGCGATGGCCGCCGGGATCTCCAGTGCCCCGGGGACGGTATGGGTCTCGTGGGTGGCGCCGACAGCATCCAGTGCCGCGATCGCGCCCTCGAGGAGGGCGTCAGCGATGTCCTCATAGAACCGCGCCTCGACGATCAGGACGCGGGCATGGGTCGGAATCACGTGCTCGGGCGCGGAACGCGGGGCGGCCATGGCAGATCCTTCGGAATGGGAGCGGCTCTAGTAGCCCTCAGCCTGCGCCTCCGCAAGGCGGGCCGCATAGCGGGCCATCATGTCGACCTCGATATTGACTCGGGTTCCCGCTTTCGCCGCGCCCCAGGTGGTCACCGCCAGCGTATGCGGGATCATGGTGACGGTGAAGGTATCGCCCTCGACCCCGTTGACGGTGAGCGAGGTGCCGTCGAGCGCGACCGAGCCCTTCTCGGCGATGAACCTG
>CAZEZD010000186.1:0-5902 GCA_964516115.1 uncultured Hyphomicrobiales bacterium | reverse complement strand
TGTCCAGCCGCATGCGCGAGAAGTACCCGCTGGAGATGACGGTCGTCCTCCAGCACCAGTACTGGGACCTCGTCGTCACCGACTATTCCTTCGAGGTGGGCCTGTCCTTCGGCGGCATCCCCGAGCGGCTGTTCGTTCCGTTCGAGGCCATCAAGGGCTTCTTCGATCCCTCCGTCCAGTTCGGGCTGCAGTTCGAGGTCGCGGGGGCCGAAGGCGAGAAGGTCGATCTCGGCGTCAGGGAGGTCTCTCCCCCCGGTGCCGGCAGCACGGCCGAGACGCCGCCGGCCGCGTCGATTGCACCGGCGAGGATCGACGGCGCCGCGGCTCCCGCACCCGGCGGCGCAGAGGCGACCGCTGAGGGGGCCGATAGGCGCCCCTCGGGGGCCGAGGTCGTGAGCCTCGACAAGTTCCGCAAGAAATAGGCTGTCAGCGCTGCGCAGCGGCGCCGGGCGATCGGCTATCCGGGCGGCACGTGCCCTCCGCGTCGGTTGGTGTGGCCGCTCGCCGAACGATGTCTGCCATCGGCGATGGTCGGCCGGAACGTTGGCGTCGGCGCGGTGGCGCGGCGATGGCGGTATCGAGGGAAGGTTTCCATCGACACGGGCGGTCGATAAGAAGTTCGCGGTCGCAATTACGACGCGAAAAGATTGTCCGATTTCGCAGTCGCCGGGTGCCTCCCGCCAGGGAACCCCGCCGCGCCTGATGCATTTGGAATATTGCCATGGGTGATGTCGTCAATTTGAAGCGCGAGCGCAAGCGCAAGGTCCGCCGGGACGACGACCGTCTCGCCGATGCCAATCGTCTGCGCTTCGGCCGTCCCGCCGCCGACCGGAAACTCGAAGAGGCGCGCGAAGCGCTGGAGTTGAAGCGGCTGGACGGTCACAAGCGCTCGGAGTGAATTTTCATGAAGAGCCATGTCGTCAAGCGGTCAATCGTGGTCGAGGGGCACAAGACCAGTGTCAGTCTCGAGGACGAATTCTGGAACGCGCTTAAAGAGATCGCCGCCGAGCGCCGCGAGACGCTGTCGGAACTCGTCGGCCGCATCGACGGCGATCGGACCCACGGCAATCTGTCGTCCTCCATCCGGCTGTTCGTGCTGAACCACTATCGCGCGCAGAAGGCCCCGGCCGCCTGACAGGTGTTTCTACTGACGGCGACTGCCCGCATTTTCTCCGCAACTGCCATCCGGCGGTGCTTGTGTTCGCCCGGTTGACATGATGTCATCCGCGCGCAAAAGCACCGGGGCCGGAATGGCCAACGACAACGGTGTGCTGGAGCGGGGAGACGATGCAGGACGACAACGATAAGAGTGTGGCCGAGGCTACGCGTGGTCTGGTCAAGAGTCCGCAGGACATGTTCGCCGGGCTCTTCATCATCGCCTTCGGCCTCGCCTGTCTGTGGGCCTCGTCGAACCTGACCGGCGGCCGCGGCGCCAATCTCGGCCCGGGCTCATTCCCGCGCGGCCTGTCCTTCCTGCTGATGGCGATCGGGGGCATCATCGTCGTCCAGGCGCTGACCGTGGTCGGACCGCGGCTCGAGGCCTGGTCGATCCGCGGCCCGGTCTTCGTGCTCGGCGCCGTGCTGCTATTCGCCATGACCATCCGCGGCACGACGCTCAACATCCCCGGCATCGGCCGCACCGATCTCATCCCGCCGCTGGGCCTCATCGTCGCCGGTCCGCTGACCCTCGTCGTCGCGAGCCTTGCCGCCAACGAGCGGAACTGGACGCAGACGATCATCTTCTCCGCCGCGATGACGGCCTTCTGCATCCTTCTGTTCAAGGTTGCGCTGCGGCTGCCGATTCCGGTTGCTCCCTGGGCCGGTTGGTAGGGCAAGTCTCATGGATATGTTCGCCAATCTGGCGCTCGGCTTCGGCGTCGCGCTGACCATCAAGAATCTTGGCCTCTGCTTCCTCGGCTGCATGATCGGCACGCTGATCGGAGTGCTGCCGGGCGTCGGCCCGATCGCCACCATCGCCATGCTGCTGCCGATCACCTTCGGGCTCGATCCCGTGGGCGCTCTCATCATGCTGGCGGGCATCTACTACGGTGCCCAGTACGGCGGCTCCACCACCGCCATCCTCGTCAACATCCCCGGCGAGGCGACCTCGATCGTCACGGTGCTCGACGGCCACCAGATGGCCCGCAACGGCCGCGCCGGCGCGGCCCTCGGCATCTCCGCCATCGGCTCCTTCTTTGCCGGCTGCGTCGCCACCATCGTCATCGCCGCGCTGGCCGCGCCGTTGACCCGCGTCGCCCTGCTCTTCGGCCCGGCGGAGTACTTCTCGCTGATGGTCATGGGCCTGATCTTCGCTGTCGTCCTCGCCCGCGGCTCGGTGATCAAGGCGGTGGCCATGGTGCTGGCCGGCCTGATGCTGTCGACGGTGGGCCAGGACCTGGAGACCGGCGCCGACCGCATGACCTTCTCGTGGCCGGAACTGTCCGACGGCATCGACTTCACCACCATCGCGATGGGCATGTTCGGCTTCGCCGAAATCCTCCGGAACCTCGAATCGCCCGAGACCCGCGACGTGCTGAAGAGCAAGATCGGTAGCCTGCTGCCCAACTGGGAGGAGATGAAGCGATCGCTCATGCCGATCCTGCGCGGCACGGGAATAGGCGCGGCGCTCGGCATCCTGCCCGGTAACGGCGCCGTGCTCGGCCCCTTCGCCAGCTATACGATGGAGAAGAAGATCGCCAAGGACCCCTCGCGCTTCGGCAAGGGCGCGATCGAGGGCGTCGCCGGTCCGGAAAGCGCCAACAATGCCGGCGCTCAGACCTCCTTCATCCCGCTGCTCACGCTGGGCATTCCGCCGAACGCCGTCATGGCGCTGATGGTCGGCGCCATGACCATCCACGGCATCGTGCCGGGCCCGCAGGTCATGGAGAAGCGGCCCGATCTCTTCTGGGGCATGATCGCCTCGATGTGGATCGGCAACCTCATGCTGCTCATCATCAACCTGCCGATGATCGGCCTGTGGGTGAAGCTGCTGAAGGTGCCTTACCGCATGCTGTTCCCCTCGATCATGATGTTCTGCTGCATCGGCATCTACTCGGTGAACAACAACCCGTTCGACGTGATGATCACGGCCTTCTTCGGTCTGGTCGGCTACGCCTTCATCAAGATGGGCTTCGAGGTCGCGCCGCTGCTGCTCGGCTTCGTGCTCGGCAAGCTGATGGAGGAATACCTGCGCCGCTCCATCCTGATGTCGCGCGGCGACTGGTCGGTCTTCGTCGACTTCGTCAACCGGCCAATCTCGGCGTTCCTGATCGCCATCGCGGTGCTGATGCTGATCATCTCCTTCCTGCCGTCGATCACCAAGAAGCGCGAGACCGTCTTCGTCGAGTGATCCTGGCGGTCCCCGGACCATCTCTCTGTTGCCGGCGGCGTCCCATGGGCGCCGCCGGTTGCATTTCGGGGGCCGTAACGCCCCGGCGTCGCGAACCGTAGGTGCTGTCGGAGGGCAAGACGCGCCCTCGTCCGGATGAAAGGTTCGCCCATGCCGATCCACCCCAGCCTGACCCGCCGCGCCTTCGGCCCGCTCCTCGCGGCGGCCTGCGTCGCGCTCTCCGCCGTCTCCGCGGTGGCGGGTCCGGAGGTCTATACCGGGACCCTGTCGAACGTCGCGGCTGAGGGCTTCGACGTCGTCGCGTTCCACCGCGAGGGGCGCCCCGTGCCGGGCGATGCCCGCTTCAGCCACCGCTGGAAGGATGCCACCTGGCGCTTCGCCAGCGCCGCCGCGCGCGACGCCTTCGCCGCCGATCCTGTCCGCTACGCCCCGGCCTATGGCGGCCATTGCTCCTGGGCCGCCTCGCAGGGCTACCGCGCCTCGGGCGATCCTCGCCACTGGCGCATCGTCGACGGGCGGCTGTTCTTCAACTACGACGCCCGCGTCCACCGCACCTGGCTGACCGACGTGCCCGGCTTCGTCGCCGCCGCCGACCGGAACTGGCCGCGCCTCCTGCGCTGATCCCCGCTTTCATGTGGGCAGCACGCCGCGCCGCCATGCGCGCTGCTGCCAGAGACCCGCGTTCCGCGCTATAAGCTCCATTCACGGATTCGCCCCGCCGGAGGCCGCGATGCGCCAGTACCACGACCTGATGGAGCACGTGCTCAGGCACGGCGCGCGCAAGGACGACCGCACGGGCACCGGCACGCTCTCCGTCTTCGGTCACCAGATGCGCTTCGACCTGTCGGAGGGCTTTCCGATGGTCACCACCAAGAAGCTGCACCTGAAGTCGATCGTCCACGAACTGCTGTGGTTCCTCAAGGGCGATACCAACATCGCCTATCTCAAGGCCAACGGCGTCAGCATCTGGGACGAATGGGCCGATGCCGACGGCAATCTCGGCCCGGTCTATGGCAAGCAGTGGCGCTCCTGGGCCGCACCCGACGGGCGCACCATTGACCAGATGGCCCATCTGATCGCCATGCTGCGGAAGAATCCGGACTCGCGGCGTCTCATCGTCTCGGCCTGGAATCCGGCCGATGTCGAGGACATGGCGCTGCCGCCCTGCCACTGCCTGTTCCAGTTCTACGTGGCGGAGGGCCGGCTCTCCTGCCAGCTCTACCAGCGCTCCGCCGACATCTTCCTCGGTGTGCCCTTCAATATCGCTTCCTACGCCCTGCTCACCCTCATGCTGGCGCAGGTGAGCGGCCTGAAGCCCGGCGACTTCGTCCACACGCTGGGCGATGCCCACCTCTACACGAACCACATCGAGCAGGCCGAACTGCAGCTCACCCGGCCGCTGCGCGCCCTGCCGACCATGCAGCTCAACCCGGCGGTGACCGACCTCTTCGCCTTCGCCTACGAGGATTTCACGCTGACGGGGTATGACCCGCACCCGGCCATCAAGGCGCCGGTGGCGGTGTGACCCCCATCCTCATCATCGCCGCCGTCGCCGCCAACGGCGCCATCGGCCGCGACAACCGGCTGCTCTGGCGGCTGAAGGCCGACATGGCCCATTTCCGCGCCACGACTGCCGGCCTGCCGCTGGTCATGGGGCGCAGGACCTTCGAGAGCTTCGGCGGCCGGGCGCTGCCCAAGCGGCTCAACATCGTCGCTTCGCGCCAGCCCGGCCTGTCGCTCCCCGGCGCGGTGGTGACGGGTTCGCTGGATGAGGCCCTCGCCATCGCCCATGCCGAGGCCCTTCGTTCGGGCGCCCCCGAGATCGCGGTCCTCGGCGGCGCCGACATCTACGCGCAGGCGCTGCCGCTGGCTGATCGCCTCGTCATCACCCACGTGGCGGCCTCGCCCGAGGCCGATGCCTTCTTTCCCGCCATCGACGCCGCCGCGTGGCAGGGCAGGGAACTCGCCACCCATCCTGCCGGCCCCGAAAACGACCACGCATTCCGCATCGTGGAATATCGCCGCGCCAGCGGCTGAACGCCGCAGGGCCGGCATTCCGGGCGAAATGGCCCCCGGATGCCGTTCGCCGCGGTGCGGAAGGTTCACCAAATCGCCATCGTGCCGGTCCGTCTTCTGCATGCCGCGTTGAAAGCCGCGTGGTGGTCTTCTATATCCGGTCAGGCATTTCGGCGTCGCGAGGCGCCAGTACGGCCATTGCCGTGCACCTGAGCGAGGACAACAGTTCATGCCGTGGAACAATCAAAGCGGCGGCGGCCCATGGGGCGGCGGCGGCAGCAGCGGTGGCGGTGGCGGCGGCGGCGGACCTCGCGGTCCCTGGGGTCAGGGTCCCCAGGGCGGCGGTGGCGGTGGCCAGCCTCCTGATCTCGAGGATCTCATCCGCAAGGGCCAGGAGCGGCTGAAGAGCGTGCTGCCCGGCGGCGGTGGCAACATCGGCGCCAAGGGCATCGCCCTCATCGCCGTGCTCGGCATCATCATCTATGGCCTGACCGGCTTCTACACGGTCAGCCAGAACGAGGTCGGCGTGAACACCGT
>CAZEZD010000185.1:0-5910 GCA_964516115.1 uncultured Hyphomicrobiales bacterium | reverse complement strand
CCAAGCGCATGACCGAGCAGACCGGCATCGAGGCGAAGACGATCCACCGCCTGCTGGAGATCGACCCGGAGTTCGGCGCCTTCTCGCGCGGCCGCGAGAACCTCATCGATTGCGACCTTCTTGTCGTCGACGAGACCTCGATGGTCGATATCCCGCTGATGCTCGCCCTCGTCGAGTCGCTCCCCGTCGATGCCGGCCTGCTGCTGGTCGGCGACGTCGACCAGTTGCCCCCGGTGGGGCCGGGACAGGCGCTCGCCGACATCATCGCCTCGGGGCTCGTGCCGGTGGCGCGGCTGACCGAGGTCTTCCGGCAGGCCGAGGCGAGCCGCATCATCGCCACCGCCCACCGCATCAATCGCGGCGAGATGCCCGAGCCCGTGCCGGCCGGCGCCGAGAGCGACTTCTACTGGGTGGAGGCCTCCTCGCCCGAGAACGGCCTCGCCAAGATCATCGAGATGGTCAAGGAGCGCATCCCGCGCCGCTTCGGCCTCGACCCGATGCGCGACGTGCAGGTGCTTAGCCCCATGAACAAGGGCGTGCTCGGCGCCCGCAACCTCAACATCGAACTGCAGAAGGTGCTCAACCCGCCCGAGGGCCGGCCGGTCGTCGAACGCTACGGCTGGACCTATGCGGCCGGCGACCGCGTCATGCAGACCGCCAACGACTATGACCGCGACGTCTTCAACGGCGACCTCGGCCAGGTGCTGCGCATCGACCAGGAAGAGGGCGAACTCGTCGCCCTGTTCGACGGGCGCCAGGTCTCCTATTCCTTCGGGGATCTGGAAAACCTGATGCCGGCCTATGCCACCACCATCCACAAGAGCCAGGGTTCGGAATATCCGGCGGTGGTGATCCCGGTGACGACGCAGCACTACGCCATGCTGGCGCGCAACCTCATCTACACGGCGGTGACGCGCGGGCGGTCCCTCGTCGTCATGGTCGGCGAGACGCGCGCCCTGCGGATTGCCGTGGACGGCGGGCGCATGAAGCCGCGCATCACCAAGCTCAGGGAATGGCTGGAAGGGTAGGGGCTGGAGGTTGCTCCCCTGCATCGGCCGAGTGCGTCCTTCGAGGCTCGCCAGCGGACGATGCTGACGCATCGTCTCTCGGCTCGCACCTCAGGATGAGGAGGGTGCCGTGTGGCACCCGGCGACACGATGCGCGCTCCGATACATCCGTGCCGCAGGTCTCCCCCCTCCTCATCCTGAGGTGCGAGCCATAGCGAGAGGCGAACGCATCTCGCGTGCGCTCGATGCTATGGCGAGCCTCGAAGGACGCACTTGGGCCGTGCAGCGCGCCGGGAGCGTGAGGTTCCACGGCAAGCGCGCCGCCCTCACAGCAGCGGCCGCACCGCCAGATGCGCGCCGAGCAGCAGGAGCCCGATCATGAACCAGGTGCGGAACGCCGCCGGGCTGATGCGCGAGCGGATCGCCTGGCCGAGCGCCATGCCGAGCAGCGCCGGGATGAGCATCCAGACCGACATCATGGCGGTTCCGGCGGCCAGCACGCCCTCGCGGAACAGGCCGATTCCCAGCGCCACCGTCGCCACGAGGAAGGTGATGCCGAGCGCCTGGACGAGGTCGTCCTTCTCAAGTCCCAGCGCCTGCAGATAGGGCACCGAGGGCATGACGAAGATGCCGGTCCCTGCCGAGACGACGCCGGTCATCAGCCCGACGACCGGCGACAGCCACGGCTCCATGCCGGCCGGCACCTTCGGGCGGAAGGGCGAAAGGCCGAGCCCGGCATAGAGCATGAGCACGACGCCCAGCGCCACCGAGGCATGGCCGGCCAAGGCGCCTGTGATGATGCCGGCCCCCAGCCATGTGCCGAGGGCGATGCCGGCGAGCAGCGTCGCCAGCCGGCGCGTCAGCACCCAGAGGTTCGGACCGGCGGCGACCTGCCAGACATTGGTCAGGAGGGAGGGCACCAGCATCCACGACGCGGCCTGCGCCGGGCTGACGAAGAGGCTGAGAAGGCCCACCGCGATGGTCGGCAGGCCGAGGCCGATGACGCCCTTGACGAGGCCGGCGAGGACGAAGACGGCGGTGGCGATTGCGAGGATGAACATCGGGGGGCCATGCGGGCTGGAGGTGACGCCCGCACCCTGGGCGAAGCGGCCGCGCGGATGTTTCGGTTCAGGCCGAAGCATCGTCGCGGCAACCGTTGTAGCCTGATGCGATGAACCGGGGAGCCCTGCCATGAGGGAAGGTCCATCGATCGCCGACATTGCGGCCCTGATCGGCGATCCCGCCCGCGCCAACATGCTGGCCGCGCTGATGTCGGGGCGCGCGCTGACAGCCGGCGAACTGGCGCGCGAGGCCGGCGTCACCGCCCAGACGGCGAGCGGTCATCTCGCCAGACTGCGCGAGGCCGGCCTGCTGATCGGCGAGGCGCAGGGCCGCCATCGCTACTTCCGCCTCTCCGGAGCGGATGTCGCGCAGGTTCTGGAGGGGCTGATGGGGCTCGCCGCCCGCACCGGGCGCTTTCGCACGCGCACTGGTCCGCGCGACCCCGCCATGCGCCTCTCCCGCGTCTGCTACGATCATATGGCTGGCGAGTGGGCGGTGCGGCTGTTCGATGCCTGTCTCGCCGACGGCCGTCTGGCGGTGGAGGGCGATGCCGTCGCCCTGACTGACAGGGGGCGCGCCTTCTTCGTCGCCGAGGGCATCGACGTCACGGCGCTTGCGACGTCCCGCCGTCCGCTGTGCCGGCGCTGCCTCGACTGGAGCGAGAGGCGCGCCCATCTCGGCGGCGCGCTCGGCAAGGCGGTGCTCGATCTGGCGATCGCCCGCGGCTGGGTGCGGCGGGCGACGGCCGGCCGGGTGCTGGCCGTCACCCCGCCGGGCCAGCAGGCCTTCCGGGGCTGGCTCGGCGAGGCGGCGGCGCAGTTCCCGCCGGAAACAATCGGCTACGCACGGGGCTGAGATCGCAACAATTCGGTCCGGATTGCCGCCACAAACCGGCGGCCACTATCCCCCCGGTTTGAACGGACAGCGGAGCGGGCCGTGAGCGGTGGCATGATCGGAATGGTGGCGGCAGGCGGCCGCAAGCTCGCGGCGCAGATCGCGATCTCGGTCGTTGCGGCGACCTGCGCGGCCATCGCCGTGCCACCGCTGCTGTCTGCCATCGGCCAGGGCGCGAAGGCGCCCGCTACCACAGCACTCCTGCCGCATGTCGCCCCGCCTGTCGATTTCGACGCGGCCTTCGTCTGGCCGGTGGCGACGCCCCCCGGCGTGCCCCGCGATCTCGTCCGCCCCGCGGTTCCCACACCGGAGGCGACACCCGTGGCTTCGCGCGCTCCCGTGCGGACGGCCCGCGGCTCCCAGCCCGCGGCGCGGCCCTGCGGAGCGCGTTGCGCGACGTCCCGCCCGGCGGCGGCGCAAGCCGTGACACCGCCCGGCGAACCGCTGCAACTCTCCTCGATGATCGCGCCGGCCGCCGTCGCCGCGCCGGCCCGGACGGTTCTCGGCGTGACGCTGCCGAGGCTCCCCTACGAAGACCGGGTGGTCGGCACGCTGGTGCGCGCCCGCGACGCCGTCCGCAGCCTGTTCTAGGGCGCGTCAGGCCTTCGGCTTCGGCCTGGCCGGGGCTTCCGCCGGGGCGGCAGGGGCGGGTCCGGGATCGGCCTTCGCGGCAGCGGGCGGCTCCAGCGCCGACTGCACCTTCTGCACCGGCGGCGCGATGATGATGCCGTGCTGGCGGAAGCGGCTGAGGATGCCGAGCTGCAGCTCGCTGCGCGTCGTCAACGCATATTCCACGTTGGTCACCACGCCGCGCAGCTCGAATTCCAGACCGAGATCGCCGAAGCGCATCAGGAGGACGCGCGGCGGCGGTTCCTGCACGATGAAGCGGTTGTCGCAGGCCGCCGCCATCATCTGGTCGCGCACCATGTCGGGATCGGAATCATAGGCGACGCGCACCGGAATGGTGATGCGGCTCAGGGTGTTCGACAGCGTCCAGTTCTTCACGACGCCGGTGATCAGCTCGGCATTCGGCAGGATGACCGTGGCGCGGTCGAAGGTCTCGATCTCGGTGGAGCGCACCGAGATCTTGCGCACATGGCCTTCCTCGCCCTTCACCACGATGGAATCGCCGACCCGGATCGGGCGTTCGGCGAGCAGGATCAGGCCCGAGACGAAGTTCTGGACGATGGACTGCAGGCCGAAGCCGATGCCGACCGACAGGGCGCCGGCGATGATGGTGATGTTGGAGAGGTCGAGGCCGAGCTGGCGCAGCCCGAGGCTCGCCACCAGCGCGAAGCCGGCATAGCCGACGATGGTGGAGACGGAATTCTGCAGGCCGGAATCCATGCCGGTGCGCGGCAGCACCTTCTCGCGGAACCAGGTCATGACCGCGCGCAGCGCCAGCGCGCCGATGACGAGGACGAGGCCGGCTCCGGCAAGGGTGACGGCCAGCGACTGGATCTCGCGGAAGCGCACGCCGAAGAAGGCGTCCTCCAGCGAGGCGCTGCCGCCGCCGAAGCCCCAGGGGCCGAACACGACGAGGGCCGAGGCGATCAGCACGACGATGTGCAGGAAGCCGCCGAACAACGTCCCGATCAGGTCGAGGCGGTCCGGGCGGATGCCGATGGCGGCCGACAGCGACCGGCCGCGCACGGTGGTCGGACCGAACCATTCGGCGATGATGGCGTCGAGGAAGACGAGGACCATCACCGTCACCGCCGCGATGACGACCGCCGCCGCGATCCGGCTCGCCAGGAACGCGGCGAGCGGGGTGAAGCCTGCCACCAGCGCGATGGCGATGGCTGTCAGCGCCACCCAGAGGGCGGGCCGCGTCCAGGCCCAGGGCTGCTTCGTCGCGGCCGGCTGCGTCTCGGGAACGCCGCCGTCCTCGCTGTCCTGCTGCCGCTCGGTGGTGTTGCGCAGGAACAGGAAGATGACGACCGCGATGCCGATGGCCGTGAGGCTCGTGATGAAGACCGTCACGGCGAGGGGCGCGATCATCACCTGGGCGAAGGCGAGGGCGACGAGGCCGACGGCGATGATCCAGGCCGCCCAGCGAACCGAGGCGAAGACGGCTTCGGCAAAGGCGTCCGGCAGCTCGATGAGCCGGTAGGCGGGGGCGCCCGGCGCCATGACGCCCTGCATCACCCCGCGCGTCACGGAGATGATCAGCACGGCGAGGAAGATGGCCACCGGAATGGGCTGGGCCCGTGGCAGAACCAGATCGAAGTTCTGGATGATGAGCAGCGGGATGCCGACGAGCACCGGCAGCACCAGCGCGCGCTCGAACGTCGTGCGGATGGCAGCCTTCACCCGCGCGAGGCGCGAGGCCGGGACATCGGCGGGGCTTCCGTAGAGACCGTAGCGTCGCAGCTGCCGGTACAGGACGTAGAGTACGATGGCGGCGACCAGGCCGAGGCCGAAGGCAACGGCGATGCGGCTGAGGCCCGCCACCTCGGTGAGGTGGTGCCACCAGTCCTCAGCGAGAAACTGCGCCGAGCGCCCCAGCCGCGGCAGGGCGTCCGAGAGCTGCAGCCAGAAACGGGGGTCGACGACCGGGACCGAGCGCTCGAAGAGCTGGGCCGCGAAGAGTTGCCGGCGGCGCTCGGTGATGCGCTCCACCAACTGGTCGACGCGGACCTGCTGCACCTTCAGGGCCTTCACGCGGGCGTCGAGGTCGGCGACGGTGCGGGTCTGCTCCTCGCGGCTCTGCCGGGCTTCCGGCGTTTCGGCCGGTGCGCCCTCCGCCGGCTTGGGTCCGAGCTGGTTCAGCCGGTCGCGGGCTTCGGCAAGGCGCGGCTCGACCTGGGCGATGGCCGCCACCAGCGCCTCGCGCACCGGGTCGAGGCGGTTGCGGACGTTTGTCAGGTCGGCGCCGGAGAGCTGCCGCTCCAGCATGGCCTCGGCCTGGTCGAGGGTCGTCCTGGCGGCGTCGAGCGCTGCGGCC
>CAZEZD010000184.1:0-5924 GCA_964516115.1 uncultured Hyphomicrobiales bacterium | reverse complement strand
TGATCTCGGTCTCGCGCGCGCCGAACTCGAACAGCATGCCGCGGTCGGGAGCCAGTTCGCGGCGGAACATCAGGCCGCGCGAGCGCGATTCCGGCGTGTTGGCGATCTCGAGCTGGAAGGGATGGCGAACGCCCGCCCGTGTGACGATGGTCAGCCGCGTCTGATCGCCCCGCGCCAGCACGGGCGCTGCGGGCAGGACGAGACCGGCGACGACAAGGCTGCGGCGATCGATGAGCATGGCCGCTGTTCTAGCCGCTCAGTGCGAGGCTGGGAAGGGCGCGCCGTCGGGCCGGACCTCGGCCGCCATCAGCCCCTTCGAGCCGTCGCCGAAGCGCACGAGCACCCACTGTCCCGGTCTCAGCTCGGTCATGCCGTAGCGGCGCAGCGTCTCCATGTGGACGAAGATGTCCGGCGTGCCGGGCCCACGCGACAGGAAGCCGAAACCGCGCAGCCGGTTGAACCACTTCACCTCGGCGCGCTCAAGGCCGCTGGTCGCCACCACCGCCACGTGGGTGCGCGGGGGCGGAAGCTGGGCGGGGTGAATGGCGGTGGAATCGTCCATCGACAGGACGCGGAAAGCCTGCAGGCCCCGGGCCCGCGCCGTCGCCTCGACAACCACACGCGCGCCCTCGTGGGCGGTCTGGAAGCCATCGCGGCGCAGCGTGGTGACATGCAGGAGGATGTCGGCCCCGCCACCGTCGGGAACGATGAACCCGTATCCCTTGGCGACATCGAACCACTTGATCGCGCCCGCGACCTCGATCAGATCGGTCGGAACGGCTTCCGAAACGGGCTGGTCGTCAGCCCGCAGATGAAGGCCGCTCTTGCCGCCGAGGCCATCCGCATCGGAACCGTCCGACGTCATCACTCTCACCGCCGCGCTCTCGGGATCTTGGCCTCGATCCCGCCCCACCCTGATTCTCACTTTCGAGGATAACATCGGTCCTGCCGAGGCAAAGCCCAAAATTCAGGTGTTCCACCACTTCCGCTGCACTTTGGTGGACGATGCGTTGACGTCGGTCAGCAGGTCCGGGCGCCCTCGAGTTCACGGACCAGGGCGTCCAGCACCGTGCCGATATCGGCGCGGATCACGAGGTCTGCGAGTTCGTCGAGCGGGGTCGGCTCGCGGTTGAGAATGACCAGCCGCGCGCCGCTGTCCTTCGCCGCCACGGGCAGGCCGGCCGCCGGATGCACGACCAGCGAGGACCCGATCGCCAGGAACAGGTCGCATCCGGTCGACCAGTCGATGGCGCGCCGCATCGGGCGCTCCGGCATGGCCTGGCCGAAGGAGATGGTCGCCGACTTCACCGGCCCCCCGCAGGCCTCGCAATCGGGCGCCGCCGCGCTCGCCTCGAACCGCTCGCGCACCCATCCAAGTTCATAGCGCCGCGCACAGGAAAGGCAGGTGGCATAGGTGCCGTTTCCATGGATTTCGATGACATGCTCGTCATTTAATCCAGCATCCTGATGTAGATTATCAATATTCTGCGTGATGATACCACGCAAGCGGCCGGCCGCGATCATGCGCGCCAGGGCGCGGTGGCCGCGAGCCGGCTGCGCACCGCGATAGCTGTCATCCATGGTGAACTTGCGCCGCCAGGCCTCGGCGCGCGCCTCGCGGCTCGCCACGAAGGCCTGAAACGGGATCGGCTTGTTCTGCGTCCACAACCCGCCCGGCGAGCGGAAGTCGGGAATGCCCGATTCCGTCGAGATGCCCGCTCCGGTAAACGCCACGGCACGGCTGGACTGCCTGACGAGACTTGCCAGATCGCTCGTGACCGTCTTCAACTCCGCTTCCGTCATCGACGCCTCCGCCAGAACGAGGACAGCCCGCATGCGCTACCTGCACACCATGGTCCGCGTGACCGATCTCGACCAGTCGCTCGATTTCTACTGCAACAAGCTCGGGCTGGTTCAGGTTCGCAAGAACGAATTTCCGCAGGGCAAGTTCACCCTCGTCTTCCTCTGCGCCCCCGAGGACAAGGCCGCGGCGGAAGCCGACATCGCGGCCGGCCGCCGCGACGCGCCGATGCTTGAGCTGACCTACAACTGGGACCCCGAGGCCTATACGGGCGGCCGCAATTTTGGCCACCTCGCCTATGAGGTCGACGACATCTACGCCACCTGCGAGAAGCTGATGAAGGCCGGCGTCGTCATCAACCGTCCGCCGCGCGACGGCCGCATGGCCTTCGTCCGCTCCCCCGACAACGTCTCCATCGAGATCCTGCAGAAGGGCGAGGCCAAGGCCGCGGCCGAGCCCTGGGCCTCGATGCCGAACACGGGCGTCTGGTAATCCGCTTGCTGCCTCTCAATCCGAACGTCGTCGATACCGGCACCCCGCCCATCCCCGCCGCACGCGCCTGGATGACGCGCTATGACGGGGCCCACGGCCCCGCCATCGACCTGTCGCAGGCCGCCCCCGGCTCGCCGCCCCCGGCGGCGCTGCTGGAGCGACTGGGCGCCGCCGCCGGACGCCCCGACGTCGCCCGCTATGGCGCCATCCTCGGCGACGCGCCGTTGCGGGAGGCCTATGCCGCCGAGGTCACCGCCCTCTACGGCGGCGATGTCGGCCCCCCCGATGTCGCCATCACCGCCGGCTGCAATCTCGCCTTTCTCGCCGCGGTCCTCGCCGTGGCGGGTCCCGGCTCCTCGGTCATCCTGCCGGCGCCCTGGTATTTCAACCACCAGATGACCCTGCAGATGATCGGAATCGGCGTGCAGGCGCTGGACTGCCGGCCGGATGACGGCTTCGTGCCGGACCCGGCGGCCGCCGAGGCGCTGGTCGACGCGACCACCCGCGCCATCGTGCTGGTGACGCCGAACAACCCCACCGGCGCCATCTATCCCGAAGGGGTGATCGCCGCCTTCGCGGCCCTCGCACGCCGCCGCGGCCTCGCCCTGATCGTCGACGAGACCTATCGCGACTTCCTCGCCAATGGCGCCAACCGCGCCCACGGCCTGTTCACGACCCCGGACTGGGGCGACCACGTCATCCAGCTCTACTCCTTCTCCAAGGCCTATGCGGTGCCGGGCCACCGCATCGGCGCCATCACGGCGGGACCCGCCGCCATGGGCCAGATCCTCAAGGTGCTGGACAGCGTGCAGATCTGCGCGGCACGCCCGGCGCAGGAGGCGCTGGCATGGGCCATCGCCGCCATGGCCGACTGGCGCGCCACCATGCGCACCACCATCAACGCCCGTATCGCCGCCTTCCAGGGCGTGGTGCGCCGCTGCCCCGGCTGGCACATTGCCTCGATCGGCGCCTATTTCGCCTATGTCCGCCATCCCTTTGCGGAAGTCCCGGCCGAGCGCGTCGCCGAGGCGCTGGCGGTCGAGCGCGGCGTCCTCGGCCTTCCCGGCTCCTATTTCGGCCCCGGACAGGACGGCCACCTGCGCTTTGCCTTCGCCAATGCCGACGAGGCCGCGATCTCCACCCTGCCCGCCCGGCTGGCGGACCTCAGGCCCTGATCGCGCTGCCGGAAGGATGCCCGCGGCCTACATCTCCATCACCGCCTGGACGCCGGGCACCGCCTTGAGGGCGCCGGCGATCTGCGGCGAGACGGCGAAACGTCCCGGCAGCTTCACCTCCACCTCGCTCGCCGCGTCCGCGAGCCGGATCACCAGACTCACCTCGCCATCGCCCTTGCCCGGCAGGCGACGGGCGATGCTGTCGATGGCGCCGAGGTTCTCCACGAAGACGCGGAACCCCTTCTGGATACGCACCGCCGCCTCGTCGAGCGGCTCGACGGACTGGATGCGCACGCGCACCTCCTCGCCCTGCAGTTCCGCGCCCACCGCCAGCAGCACGGCCTTGCCGGGCTCCAGCAGGTCGCGGTAGAGGGCGAGCCCCTCGGAGAACAGCACGCCCTCGAAATGGCCGGAGGGATCGGAGAAGGTGACAATGCCCATCTTGTTGCCGGTCTTGGTCCGGCGCTCCTGGCGCGCCGTGACGACGCCGGCGAGGCGACCGGCGCTGGCGCCCTGCCGGACGCTGCGCGCGAACTGCACGAAGGGCTCGATCCGCAGGCGCTTCAGCGCCGGCTGGTAGTCGTCCAGAGGATGGCCGGAGAGGAAGAAGCCGATGGCCTTGTATTCCTCGTCGAGCTTCTGCGCCGGCAGCCAGGGCTCCACCTTCGGCACCCGGATGAGCGGCGCGCCGGAGCCGCCGAACAGTTCGTCCTGACCGAGCGCCCTGCCCTCGGCCTGGCGCTGCGCCTCGGCCAGCACCTGGTCGATGGCGGCCGAGGCCGCCGCCCGGTTCGGCTCGAGATCGTCGAAGGCGCCGGCGGAGGCGAGGTTCTCCAGCGTCTTGCGGTTGAGCATGCGCGGATTGATGCGCTGGGCGAAGTCGCCGAGGTCGCGGAACGGTCTTTCGCCGCGCGCCTCCACGACGGCCTCCACCGCCTGCGCGCCGACGCCCTTCACCGCCGCCAGCGCATAGAGGATGCGCCCCTCCGCGACAT
This sequence comes from uncultured Hyphomicrobiales bacterium, assembly GCA_964516115.1. Taxonomy (GTDB): domain Bacteria; phylum Pseudomonadota; class Alphaproteobacteria; order Rhizobiales; family Phreatobacteraceae; genus Phreatobacter. Next base: position 1,461 of record CAZEZD010000184.1, on the reverse strand, counting down.
CGAAATGCACGCCCGAACGGTTGATGCTCGGCGCATCGACGGGAATGCCGAGGCGTACCGCCTCGCGGCGGAACTCGGAGAGCTTGTCCGTATTGGACAGGTCGAGCGTCATGGACGCCGCCATGAACTCGACCGGGAAATTCGCCTTCAGATAGGCCGTATGGTAGGAAACGAGGGCGTAGGCGGCGGCGTGGCTCTTGTTGAAGCCGTAGTCGGCGAACTTGGCGAGAAGGTCAAAAATCTCGTCGGCCTTGCTCTGGGTGATGCCGTTCTTGAGACAGCCGGAGACGAAGCGCTCGCGCTGCTTGTCCATCTCCGCCTTGATCTTCTTGCCCATGGCGCGGCGCAGGAGGTCGGCTTCGCCGAGCGAATAGCCCGACAGGATCTGCGCCGCCTGCATCACCTGTTCCTGGTAGACGATGATGCCATGCGTCTCCGACAGCACCTGTTCCAGCAGCGGATGCGGATATTCGGCCTTTTCGAGACCGTGCTTGCGGGCGCAATAGACCGGGATGTTCGCCATCGGGCCCGGCCGGTAGAGCGCGACGAGGGCGATGATGTCCTCGAAGCGGCTCGCCTTCATCTCGACGAGCGCCTTGCGCATGCCGGCGCTTTCCACCTGGAACACGCCGACCGTCTCGCCGCGCGCCAGCATGTCGTAGGTCTTCGCGTCATCCAGCGGGATGGCCGCGAGGTCGATGGCGATGCCGCGACGGCGGATCAGGTCCACCGCCTTCTGCAGCACCGTCAGCGTCTTCAGGCCAAGGAAGTCGAACTTCACCAGGCCGGCCTGCTCGACCCACTTCATGTTGAACTGGGTGACCGGCATGTCGGTCTTCGGATCGCGATAAAGCGGCACCAGCTCGACCAGCGGCCGGTCGCCGATGACAAGGCCGGCGGCGTGGGTGGAGGCGTGACGGTTGAGGCCCTCCAGCTTCACGGAAATGTCGAAAAGGCGGGCGACGACTGGGTCCTCCTCGCGCGCCGCCTGAAGCTTGGGTTCGCCCTCGATCGCCTTGTCGAGGCTGATCGGCGCCGCCGGGTTCTGCGGCACCAGCTTGCACAGCTTGTCGATCTGGCCGTAGGGCAGCTCCAGCACGCGGCCGACGTCGCGCAGCACGCCGCGCGCCTGCAGCGTGCCGAAGGTGATGATCTGCGCCACCTGGGCACGGCCGTAGCGCTCCTGCACGTAGCGGATCACCTCGTCGCGGCGGTCCTGGCAGAAGTCGATGTCGAAGTCCGGCATCGACACGCGCTCGGGATTGAGGAAGCGCTCGAACAGCAGCGCGAAGCGCAGCGGGTCGAGGTCGGTGACGGTCAGCGCATAGGCAACCAGCGAGCCGGCGCCCGAGCCACGGCCGGGTCCGACCGGGATGTTCTGCGCCTTGGCCCACTTGATAAAGTCGGAGACGATGAGGAAATAGCCGGGGAACTTCATGCCGGCGATGATCGACAGCTCGA
>CAZEZD010000183.1:0-5950 GCA_964516115.1 uncultured Hyphomicrobiales bacterium | reverse complement strand
TCCAGTTCGGCACCAACTGGCCGGGCTTCATGGAGAAGGTCGGCAACATCGCCGGCCCCCTGCTCGCCTACGAGGTGCTGACGGCCTTCTTCCTCGAGGCGACCTTCCTCGGGATCATGCTCTTCGGCTTCCGCCGGGTGCCCGACTGGGTCCACACCGGCGCGACCATCCTGGTCGCGTTCGGCACCACAATGTCCGCCTTCTGGATCCTCGCCCTCAACTCGTGGATGCACACGCCCGTCGGCTACGAGATGCGCGACGGCGTCGCCCATGCCGTCGACTGGTGGGCGATCCTCTTCAACCCATCCATGCCCTACCGGCTGACGCACATGCTGCTCGCCTCGGGGCTCACGGCCGCCTTCCTGGTCGCCGGCCTGTCGGGCTGGCGCTGGCTCAAGGACCAGCGGACCGAGGACGTGATGATCGGCGTGAGGACGGGCGTCACGGTGGCGGCCGTGCTGATCCCGGTCCAGATCTTCGTCGGCGATCTGCACGGTCTCAACACGCTCGAGCACCAGCCCGCCAAGGTCGCCGCCATGGAGGCAAACTGGGAGACGCGCGGGAACGTACCGCTGGTCCTCTTCGCCATCCCCAACGAGCGGGAGCGGCGGAACGACTTTGAGGTCGCCGTGCCGAACGGCGCCAGCCTCATCCTCAAGCACCAGGCGGATGGCGTCGTGCCGGGGCTCAACGATTTCGTCGCGGCTGACGGCACACGGAACCACCCGCCCGTGGCGCCGGTCTTCTTCGCCTTCCGCATCATGGTGGGGGTCGGCGTCCTCATGCTCGCCGTGTCGTGGCTCGGCGGCTACCAGATATGGCGGCGCGGCGGCCTGAACCGTCCGCTCGCATGGGTGCTCGTGGCCATGACCTTCTCCGGCTGGGTCGCGACCCTGGCAGGCTGGTATGTTACCGAGATCGGCCGCCAGCCCTGGCTGGTAACGGGTGTCCTGACGACCGCGCAGGCCGCCTCACGGGTCTCCGCCGGCATGATCGGCTCGACGCTCGCCATGTATCTGACCATCTACGCGCTGCTCATCGCCGCCTATGTCTCGGTGCTCTTCCATCTTGCGAGCAAGGGCTATGTGGCGCGCACCGAGCCTGCGGGACCGGCCGACGGCCCCGCCGATCCCGCCGTCAAGGTCGCCTGACCCAACAGCTCCAGAGGCCCCCATGCTGGACGGACACACCCTGCCCCTGATCTTCGCTGCCCTGATGGGCATCTCCATCCTGGCCTATGTCATCCTCGACGGTTACGACCTCGGGGTCGGCATGCTGATGGCGGGCGTCGGCCGGCCCGACCGCGACCGGATGGTGGCGACCATCGGCCCCTTCTGGGACGCCAACGAGACCTGGCTTGTGCTCGGCATCGGCCTGCTTCTGGTGGCCTTCCCTGCCGCCCACGGCATCGTGCTCACCGCACTCTACCTGCCGGTGGCCCTGATGCTGCTCGGCCTGACGCTGCGCGGGGTGGCGTTCGAGTTCCGCGTCAAGGCGCAGCAGCATCACCAGAACTGGTGGGACATCGCCTTCGTCGCCGGCTCGACCCTTTCCTCCCTCACCCAGGGCTACATGCTGGGCCGCTATGTCATGGGGTTTCGCCCGGGCGTTGAGGCGGAAATCTTCGCCCTGCTGGCCGCCTTCGGCCTTGCGGCGGCCTATGCCTTTGTCGGCGCCACCTGGCTGATCGCCAAGACCGAGGGCGATCTGCAACAGCGGGCGGTGCGCTGGGCGCGGGTGGCTTTGATCCTCACCGGCATCGGCATCCTCGTCGTCTCGGTCGCGACGCCGCTCGTCTCCGACCGCATCTTCGAGCGCTGGTTCACCTTCCCCAACATCATCGGACTCGCGCCGATCCCGCTGATGACGGCAGCGCTCTTCGCGGGGCTGTGGGTCTTTCTCGCGCGCATGCCGAGGGCCGATCATTCGCTCGACCTCGTGCCGTTCCTCGGCGCCGTGGGCCTCTTCGCACTCGGTTTCCTGGGGCTCGCCTACTCCTTCTACCCCTATGTGGTTCCCGAGCGGCTCACCATCTGGCAGGCGGCAAGCGCGCCGGAGAGCCTGCTGATCATCCTGTTCGGCGCGCTGTTCGTGCTGCCGATGATCATCGGCTACACGGTGTTCAGCTACTACGTGTTCCGCGGCAAGGCGTCGGAACTGCGCTACGACTGACCTGGGGCGCTCCCGCACGGGCGGGCCGACGGAACAACCCGGCGGAAGGACGGTTGGTCCGGAGACAGTCAACCGGAGTCAACCGCCATGCCCGACGTACCGGACCAGCCGCCCGGCGTTCCCGACCGCACCTTCGATAACCGCGAAGCCTTCCCCCGCGACGTCGATCAGGGAGAAGAACGCCGTCCCCGCCACGAGAAGGCCGGCCGGTCGCCCGACCGCCGGCGCGCTGTCGATGCTCCCGACGCTCCACCGCCTGCGCCCAACCCGATTGACCGGACGTGAGCCACCGCCGCGAGGAGGACACCATGCCCACCGACCTGCCCGACCCGAAGCCGCCCGCCGACGGGCCGGTGCGGATTCCGAAGAAGCATGTGCAGATCGATCACGACGTGATCCTGCCGGCACCGCGCCCCTCTGACGAGCCGGATGTCATCCTGCCGGGGGACCGGGAGGGCGACGGTCGTGGCCCGCCCGTGCCGATGCCCGCGCTTCCCTGAGGGTGCGGAGCGCGACGCCCGTCAGCGGGCCGTCGCGAGCGCCAGGGCCAGCCGGCAGGCGTTGTGGAACGCCGGGATGTCGACCCACTCGTCGACCGTGTGGGCCTCGTTCTGGCCGGCGCCGAAGGTGACCGTCGGGATGCCGTGCAGGCAGAGGTAGTTGGCGTCGAGCCCGCCGTTCACCAGGCGCGGATTGGGCGTGAGGCCGATCACCTCCACCGCCCTGATGCCGCGCTGGACCACCGGCGACGCCGGATCAAGGGCGAAGGAATGGTACTTGCGCTGGCGCGAGAAGGCGACCCGGGCGGTCTTGCCCTCGCTGCTCACCAGCGTCTTCGCCGCCTTGTGGAAAGCCGCCTCGAAGGCGTCGGTGATGGCGTCGACGAAGGCCATGTCGTGGCTGCGGCTCTCGCCCTCGACGGAGCAGTAGTCGGTAACGACGTTGGTGGCATCGCCCGCGCCGCGGCCATTCTGGCCGCCCACCGTGCCGACATTGCTGGTACCGGCCTTGTCGCCCTTCACCACCTTGCCGAACCAGCCATTGGCCTGCGCATCGGCCAGCGCCATGGCAGCGACCATGCTGGCCGAGATACCGCGCTCGGGCGCAACGCCGGCATGGGAGGCACGGCCGAAGATTTCCACCGACCAGCCGTCGCCACCGACCGCGCCGGTGACGACGTCGGCGGGACGCGAGCCGTCATAGTTGAAGCCCATGGACACCGGACCGAGCATGGCGAGGTCGATATAGCGCGCGCCCCACAGGCCGCTCTCCTCGCGCACGCAGAAGACGAGGACGAGCGGGGGATGGTCGAGGCCCTGCTTCGCCAGTTCGGCGGCCAGCGTCACCAGCACAGCGCAGCCGGTGCGGTTGTCGCCGCCGAGCGCGGTGTCGCCGCCGGAGACGATGCGGTCGCCGACGATGCGGGGCTTCGCGCCGGCACAGAGCGGCACCGTGTCGAGATGGGTCATGAACATGATTGGCGGCGCATTGCCGAGCGTGCCGCGACCGGGAATCTTGACGATCAGGTTGCCCGTCTCGGTCGGCACGGGAATGCGGCTATTGGCATCGTCATAGGCGATGGCCTCGGCGGGAACGCCAGCCTCGACGAGGGCGCGAGCCACGTCCTCGGCAATGGCCTTTTCCTGGCCGGTGACGCCCTCGATGGCGAGGAAGCGCATCAGGCGGTCGAGTGCGGAAGTCTGATCGTGGGACAACATGGTCATGCGACTCTTGGGTGCAAACGGTGGCTGCATCCTGCCCGGCTTTGCTCGGCCGTGCTGTGCGTCGTCGGCAAGGCCGGTCTGCGGGGCCGCCATAGCCGCGGTTGCAGGCAAACCGTCACGGGGTGTCAGGAGCGCCCGCCATCGACCGACAGGATCTGCCCGCTGATCCAGGCCGCCTGCTCGCTGGCGAGGAAAACGACGGCATGGGCGATGTCGGCGGCGGTGCCGAGGCGGCGCGTATGGATGGAATCGACCAGCCGCTTCTGGCCATCGGCGCCATAGGCCTTCCACTGGCGCTCGGTCGCCGGGTTCGAGCGGACGAAGCCAGGCGCGACGGCGTTGCAGGTGATCCCCATCGGTCCGAGGTCCTGGCTGAGCTGTTTCGTCAGGCCGACGAGGGCGTGCTTGGCCGCGGTATAGGCCTGGATGCCGGTGAGGCTCGGCCTCAGGCCCGCGCCCGAGGCGATGTTGACGATACGGCCGAAGCCGGCCTTCGCCATCGGCGCCGACGCGGCCTGGGCCAGCCAGAAGGCGCCGTCGACATTGGCCTCGAACAGGACCTTCCAGTCGCGCTCCCCGACCTCCGCGATGGGTCCGCCGACCTGTCCGCGCACGCCGCCGGCGGCATTGACGACAATGTCGATACGGCCGTGGTCGGCGAGGATTTCCGATACGAGATCGTGGGCCGCCGCCCGATCCGAGACATCGAGCACGCGCGCCTCGAAGCCGTTGGTGGCTGCGAAGGCGCCGACGCCCTCCGCGTCGAGATCCGCGGCCACGATCATCGCCCCGGCGTCCTTCAGTTCCAGCGCGATGGCCTGGCCGATGCCCTGTGCGGCGCCGGTCACCAGGGCGAGACGGCCGGTCAGGTCGATGCGCATGTGTCGATCAGTTCCTGGAAGGTCTCGAAGGCCATGGGCTTTGCCCCGACCTCGATGGCGTGGATGAGCTCCACGAGCTTCACAATGGCGGGCGTGGCGATACCGACCTCCGCGCCGAGGGCGGCGATGACGCCGATCTGCGGATCCACCTCCGTCCGGCGCTTGCGCACGGCGAGGTCGCGCCAGATGCCGGAATGGGTCTTGGCCGTGTGACGGTTGAACTCGGCCAGTGCGGCAATCGACTGGCGTGCGCCCTCGGCTGGCGCTCCGGGGGCGAAGACCTCGGGATCGAAGCCGTTGAAGCCGATGGGCGTGACGCCGCGCGCCCTCGCCACCGCCATGACCTCGCGGCCAAGGTTCTCGAAAGCGACGGTCCGGCGCGGGTCGGCGAAGTTCTCCGACATGGAATCGTTCGTCAACGCCGTGGCGAAGAGCATGGCGCCATAGGCGAGCTTGCCCCAGAGATAGCCCCAGATGTTGTCGGTAAGCACCGCCTCCGGCTCGAACAGCTTCAGGCGCTGGTGCATGGCCCGCGTCCGCTCGCGGATCGAACCGTCGATCTCGCCGACCACCACGGCGGCGCGATTGCCAAAGAGCACCTCGCCCGGTCCGTGCCAGTCGGCGCCGAAATTGACGAAGCATCCCATGGTGCGCGCATCGCCGACGGCTTTCGCAATGGTCAGCTCGTTGAGACCGTTCTGCGCCGAGAGCACATAGCCGTCGGACGCAAGGTGCGGCGCGAGCTGGGCCAGCGCGCCTTCCGTCGCCTGCGCCTTCACCGCGAGGACGATGATGTCGAAGGTGCCCGAGACCTCGTCGGGCGTCGCGGCGGGCACCACCTGGGTAAAGTCCTCGATCGGCCCCGAAATATGCAGGCCGCGCGTCCGGCAGGCCTCCACATGCTCGGCCACCTGATCCACCAGCAGGACGTCGAGGCCAGCCCGCGCCCAGTAGGCGCCGAGTGTGCCGCCGATGGCGCCGGCGCCCCATATCAGGATGGGCCTGTCGGTCATGACATCTGTTCCGGGGGTTGATCAGACACGGAGGCGTGGGGCGACGGTCAGGCCGCCGCCCCTCGCACGATGCGTCAGCGCGCCGGACGGATGTCCATGGCGAGGGTGTCCTCGTCGACGCGCGGCGACAGCGTCACCTTGGCCTTGTTCATCGCCCAGG
>CAZEZD010000182.1:0-5955 GCA_964516115.1 uncultured Hyphomicrobiales bacterium | reverse complement strand
TGCCGCAGGCGCCGCAGCAGTACAAGCAGCTCATCATGATGAGCGGCTTCGACCGTTACTTCCAGATCGCGCCCTGCTTCCGCGACGAGGACCCGCGCGCTGACCGCCTGCCCGGCGAGTTCTACCAGCTCGACCTCGAAATGAGCTTCGTCGAGCAGGAAGACGTCTTCGCGGCGGTGGAGCCGGTCATCCGCGGCGTGTTCGAGGATTTCGCCGAGGGCAAGCCGGTGACGCAATCCTTCCCGCGCATTCCCTATGCCGAATCCATGCGCAAATACGGCTCCGACAAGCCGGATCTGCGCAATCCCCTCGTGATGCAGGACGTCTCGGAGCATTTCCGCGGCTCGGGCTTCAAGGTCTTCGCCCGCATGCTGGAGGACGCCAAGAACCAGGTCTGGGCGATCCCCGGACCGACGGGCGGTTCGCGCGCCTTCTGCGACCGCATGAACGCCTGGGCTCAAGGCGAGGGCCAGCCCGGCCTCGGCTACATCATGTGGCGAGAGGTTGATCCATCAGGCGGCGGTGACGGTGAAGGCGGTGGCCATGGCTTTGGCGCTGCGGCCGCGGACAGTCCGTCTGAGTTGGAAGCACTAAAGAAGGTTGGTGTGTTCTTCGATCTTGACGCAAGGAAGTTCTTTGAAGCCTCCGGACCACTTGCCAAGAACATCGGCCCTGAGCGGACGGAAGCCATCCGCCAGAAGCTCGGCCTGAAGGCGGGCGATGCCGCCTTCTTCGTCGCCGGCGACCCCGAGAAGTTCGTGAAGTTCGCCGGCCTTGCCCGCACAAGAGTGGGCGAGGAGCTGAACCTCATCGACAAGGACCGCTTCGAACTCGCCTGGATCGTCGATTTCCCCTTCTACGAGTGGAACGAGGACGAGAAGAAGGTCGACTTCTCGCACAATCCCTTCTCCATGCCGCAGGGCGGCCTGGAGGCGCTGAAGACGCAGGAGCCGCTGTCGATCAAGGCGTTCCAGTACGACATCACCTGCAACGGCTACGAGATCGCCTCGGGCGGCATCCGCAACCATCGCCCCGAGGCCATGGTCAAGGCCTTCGAGCTCGCCGGCTATGACGAAGCGACCGTCGTCGAGCGCTTCGGCGGCATGTATCGCGCCTTCCACTACGGCGCGCCGCCGCACGGCGGCATGGCAGCGGGCGTCGACCGCATCGTCATGCTGATCTGCGGCACGCAGAACCTGCGCGAGATCTCGCTGTTCCCGATGAACCAGCGCGCCGAGGACCTGCTCATGGGCGCGCCGAACGAGGCGACGCCGAAGCAGTTGCGCGAGCTCTCCATCCGCATCGCCATCGACCCGAAGAAGCCGTGATGCCGGCTGTGGCGGGCGAGGGCGCCTTCGAGAGCCGCTTCGTCACGGCGAAGGACGGCCTGAGGCTACACGCCCGTCTCTATGGCCATCCGGTTGCGGGGCGGGTGCCGGTCGTCTGTCTGCCCGGCCTGTCGCGCAATTCCGGCGATTTCGACGTCATCGCCCGTGCGCTGGCGCCCGAGCGGCAGGTGATCGCGCTCGACTATCGCGGTCGCGGCCTCTCCGGCTGGGACGCCAACTGGCAGAACTACGCCCTGCCGGTGGAACTGGAGGACCTGCTGGCGGTGGTCGCCGACCTCGGCATCGCCAGGGCGGTGTTCCTTGGCACGTCGCGCGGCGGTCTCCTCACCATGCTGGCGGGCATGGTCCGGCCCGATCTCCTCGCCGGGGCGATCCTCAACGACATCGGCCCGGTGATCGAGAATGTGGGCCTCGCGCGGATCAGGGCCTATCTCGGCCGGCTGCGGGAGCCCGCCACCATCGACGAGGCGGTCGCGCTTCTGAAGGCCGCCGGGGCCGAGCGCTTTCCCGCACTGACCGACGCGGACTGGCGCGGCCAGGCGGAGAGCATCTGGACGGACAGGGACGGCGTCTTCGCGCCCGCCTTCGATCCGGCGCTGGCGAAGACGCTCGAGACCGCCGACCTCGACGCGCCCCTGCCGACGCTATGGCCGCAGTTCGACGGCCTCGGGGACGTGCCACTCATGGTCATCCGCGGCGACCGTTCCGACATCCTCTCGGCGGACACGGTCGCGGCCATGGCGGAGCGCCGGCCGGACATGGACATCGTCACGGTCGCCGGGCAGGGCCATGCGCCGCTGCTCACCGACGAAGGGTCGATCGGGCGCATCGCGGACTTCGTGCGGCGGCGCGACGCGGCCTGATCCCTGGGGACTGTGCCCTTGCGCCGCCTTGGCAGTGCGATGGCGTCACACTAAGGTCCTCGTCCCGGGGGCAATCGCGACAGCGCAGCACAGTGAACATTCCAAATCTTCTGACGCTGCTGCGCATCCTTCTGGTGCCGGTCGTCGTCTGGGCGATCGCGCAGGGGCAGATGGGCATCGCGCTGGCGGCCTTCGTCATTGCCGGCGTGACGGACGCGGTGGACGGCTACATCGCCAAGCGGTTTGATCAGCAGACCGAACTCGGCGCCTATCTCGACCCGCTCGCCGATAAGACGCTGATCGTGTCGATCTACATCTCACTGGCGATCTTCGGCTTCATCCCGCCGTGGGTGGCGATCCTGGTCGTCTCGCGCGACATCATGATCGTCGGCGCGGTCGTCCTGTCGACGCTGATCGAGCGGCCGCTGACGATCCAGCCCCTGCTGGTCTCCAAGGCCAATACGGTGGCGCAGATCGTCTTCGCCGCGCTTGTCCTGGCGGCCAAGGGGCTCAGCCTCGACCTCGACTGGGCGATCTTCATCGCCATGTGGGCGGTGGCGGTCCTCACCCTCGCCTCGGCCGGCGCCTATATGGTCGGGTGGGTGAGGCACATGTCGAACTGATCGCGCCCGCGCGCGACAGCCCCTTGCATGCTGGCTCCCGCATTGCGACCTTGGGGCGCGCGGGTCCGCCCCGCGCCCGCCTTGAGAGGACTTGCCCTTGACGTTGCAGAGACAGGTCGGCTTCTGGATCGGCGGGCTCGCCGTGCTGGCGCTGTCGCTGTTCGTCCTGCGCGGCATCCTGCTGCCGTTCATCGCGGGCCTGGCGCTGGCCTATTTCCTCGATCCCATCGTCAGCCGGCTGGAATTGATCCGCGTTCCCCGCATCGTCGGCGCGCTGACGGTGATCGGCACCTTCGTCGTCGTCTTCGTGGTCCTGACCGTGCTGATCGTGCCGATCCTCGCCAACCAGCTGACCGCCTTCGTCACCCGCCTGCCGAGCTATGTGGTGCAACTCCAGGCGCTTGCCACCGAGCAGAACCGCGAATGGCTGCAGCGGGTGCTGGGCGACCGGCTGCCTGACGTGTCGCGGACGATCGGCGACATCGTCTCGCAATCGACGGGCTGGGCCGCCTCCTTCGTGCAGCAGAGCCTTTGGACGGGTGGCGCCACCTTTCTCTATATCTTCGCGCTGACCATCATCACACCCGTCGTCGCCTTCTACCTCCTGAAGGACTGGCCGCGCATGATGTCCAAGGTCGATTCCTGGCTGCCGCTGCAGCACCGCGAGACGATCCTCGGCCTGATGCGCGAGATGAATGTCGCCATGGCCGGCTTCGTGCGCGGGCAGGCGACCGTCTGTGTCGTGCTGATGATCTATTACGGCATGGCGCTGACCGGCGCGGGGCTCAATTTCGGCCTGCTGATCGGTCTCGGCACCGGCTTCCTGTCCTTCATCCCCTATGTCGGCTCGATCACCGGGCTGACGCTGGCGCTCGGCGTCGCCATCGTCCAGTTCTGGCCGGACTGGACCATGGTCCTCATCATCCTTTCGATCTTCGGCATCGGCATCTTCTTCGAGTCCTACGTGCTCTATCCCAATCTGGTGGGAGAGTCGGTCGGCCTCCACCCGGTCTGGCTGATGTTCGCGCTGTTCTCCTTCGGCGCGCTGTTCGGCTTTGCCGGCCTCATGCTGGCGGTCCCCCTGGCCGCCTCCGTCGGGGTCTTGACCCGCTTCGCGATCCGGCAGTACCTCGCGAGCCCGCTGTATACGGGCGTGCCGCGGCCCCGGCCGCATGACGGTTCGGCGCGGCCGGAGATGTGAGATGGTTCCGAGTGCGACGCGATCCGGTCCGCGCCAGATGGCGCTGGACCTGGCGCTGCCTGAAAGTCTGTCCCGGGACGATTTCCTCGCCGCCCCCTGCAACGAGACGGCGCTGGGGCTGATCGAATCCTGGCCCGACTGGCCGTCCAAGGTGGTGGCGCTGGTGGGGCCGCCCGGCGCCGGCAAGAGCCATCTCGGCGCGATCTGGGCCGACATGGCCGGCGCCCGGCGCCTTGCCGCCCGTGATCTTACCGGCTCCAATCCGGCCGAGGCGCTTGCCACCGGCGCCCTGCTTCTGGAAGACGCAGGCCCGCGGACGTCCGAAGTCGCCCTGTTCCACCTCCTCAACAGCGCCCGCGAAGAGGACGCCTTCGTGCTCATGACGGCCCGCGAGGCGCCAGTGTCCTGGGGCACCGGCCTGAGGGACCTCGCCTCGCGCCTGCGGGCGCTCCCGGTCGTTGCCGTCGCCGAGCCGGAGGACGGGCTGCTGCGCTCCGTCCTCGTCAAGCTCTTCGCCGACCGGCAACTGGTGGTCGACGCCGAGATTGTGGAGTTCCTCGCCCGGCGGATGGAACGCTCGCTGGATTCGGCGCGGCGGCTTGTCGCAGAACTCGATCGCGAAGCGCTGGAAACCGGGCGGCGGCTCACCCGTCCGCTCGCCTCGCAGGTCCTCGACCGCGTCATGCAGCCGACCCTGATCTGACCTGTCGGGGCCTCCGCCCTCTTTGACGGCCGTCACAGTGCCGTCATGATGGCAGGGGAAGGGTGGCGCGTTCCACCCGGCGAGGACATGATGACGACGCTCGACACGAAGAAGGATGCGGCCACGCGCGTGGCTGCCGACGCCAAGGGCCATGGCCGCAGCCAGGCTGCTGCGGCGGCCTCGGCGGTGCGCGTCGTCGCCCAGGAGGCGGCGGCCGCGATCAGCGATCTTCGCGATCGTCCGGAGCGCTTCATCAACCGCGAGCTGTCCTGGCTGCAGTTCAACCGGCGCGTGATGGAGGAGGCGTCCAACCGCAACCATCCTCTGCTCGAACAGCTCCGCTTCCTGTCGATCTCGGCGAACAATCTCGACGAGTTCTTCATGGTGCGCGTCGCCGGCCTGCGCGGGCAGGTGCTGCAGGGCGTCGGGACCGTCTCGCCGGACGGCCTGACCCCGGCCGAGCAGTTGTCGCGAATCTCCGAGGCCGTCGCCAGCCTTGCCTCCGACCAGCAGAAGCGCTGGCGCGAATTGCGCGAGGAGGTGCTGCACGAGGGCATCGTGCTGGTGGATGCTCCTGATGTGACCAAGGCCGAGCGCGCCTGGCTGGAGGACCATTTCCTTGGCCATGTCTTTCCGGTGCTGACGCCGCTGGCGATCGACCCGGCCCATCCCTTTCCCTTCATTCCCAACCTCGGCTTCACGGTCGCCCTGCAGTTGCAGCGCCAGAGCGACAGCCGACCGATGCGCGCGCTCATCCGCGTGCCCGCCAAGATCGACCGGTTCATCCGGCTGCCCGACCTCGCGGAGACCGGCGCCCGGCGCTTCGTCACACTGGAGCAGACGGTCGGCCTGTTCATCAACCGCCTGTTCCCCGGCTATGACGTGAAGGGGCAGGGCGCCTTCCGCGTCATCCGCGACAGCGACCTCGAGATCGAGGAAGAAGCCGAGGACCTCGTCCGCCATTTCGAGTCGGCGCTGAAGCGCCGCCGGCGCGGCTCGGTCATCCGGCTCGAGGCCGAGGCCTCCATGCCCGACGACCTCCGGCATTTCATCGCCGGGGCACTCGGCGTCGTCGACGACGAGATCTTCCGCGTCGAAGGCGTCCTCGCCCTCAATGAACTGGCCCAGCTCGTCTCGCTCGACCGTCCCGACCTGAAGTTCGTCCCCTATGCGCCGCGCTACCCCGAGCGCATCCGCGACCAGGGCGGCGACTGCT
>CAZEZD010000181.1:0-5962 GCA_964516115.1 uncultured Hyphomicrobiales bacterium | reverse complement strand
CGCCGCCTTCTCGACGAAGCGGTCGAGATAGAGCGCTGCCGTGATCGACCCGGCGAAGCCGCCGGTCGTGACGTTGTTGAGATCGGCGATCTTGCTGTCGAGACCAATGGCATAGGGCTTCCACAGCGGCAGCCGCCAGACGGGATCGCCCACCGCGAGGCCCGCAGCGGTGAGTTCCGCCGCAAGCGCATCGTCATGGGTGTAGACCGGCGGCAGGTCGGGCCCCAGCGCCACCCGCGCTGCGCCGGTCAGCGTAGCGAAGTCGGCGATGAGAGCGGGCGCCTCCTCGTCTGCCAGGGCCAGCGCGTCGCAGAGGACGAGGCGTCCCTCGGCGTCGGTATTGCCGATCTCGACGCTGAGGCCCTTGCGGGTCGGAAAGACGTCGCCGGGCCGGAAGGCGGCGCCCGAGACGGCGTTCTCCACCGCCGGCACGAGCAGGCGCAAACGCACCGGCAATTTCGCCGCCATGACCATGTGGGCGAGGCCGATGGCAGCGGCCGCGCCACCCATGTCCTTCTTCATCAGCAGCATTGCGGAGGAGGGCTTCAGGTCGAGCCCACCGGTGTCGAAACACACGCCCTTGCCGACCAGCGTCACCTTCGGAAGCTTCTCGTTGCCCCAGACGAGGTCGATCAGCCGCGGCTCGCGCGGCGATGCCGCTCCCACTGCGTGGATCATCGGGAAGTTCTGTTTGAGCAGGTCGACGCCGACGATGGACGTCACCTTGGCGCGGTGCCGCTTGCCGAGGTCGCGGATGGCAGCTTCCAGTTCCGCCGGCCCGAGATCGTTCGCCGGTGTGTTGATCAGGTCGCGGGCGAGCTCGGTCGCATCCGCCGCATGGCTGAGAGCCTCGCCATCGACGCCTTCCGGCATGACCAGCAGCGCCGGTTTGGCCGAGGACGTCTTGTAGCGGGTGAAGCGGTATTGCCCCGTGATCCAGGCCAGCGCCGCATGTGTCGCATCGCCCGGATCGTTGGCGAAGCGATAAAGTCCCGGCGGCATCTGCCCCGGCAACTTGCCGACGAGCAGCGGATCGCGGTGGGCGGCATCCTCCGCCTCGATTCCGAACAGCACGGCGGCGATGGCGCCCTTGGCGTCCGGGACCAGCGCGGCCTTGCCTGCCTTCGGCTCGTAGCCCACCGCGTCCAGATAGGCCTGCTGCGGCGGCTTCAGCTTCATCTTCGCCGGGCCGTAGGTCTTCGCCGTGACGAAGGTGATCGGAATGGCTCCGGTCGTGCCGGCAGGTCTCAACAGGGAATGCATGGGCGGCTTTCGACGGCGGGGGATGGAATGTCAGGCTAGAGCCTGCACACCGGCTCTGTCACCCCGCGCTTGCCGTGCATGGAGGGGGCGCGCGCGTCATGGTTTACGTCCGGCGCATCCTGCTTTCATATGCGCGCCCGCGCTGAATGCCGATGAGGACACGCCATGAGCACTCCGAAGACTCTGCTTGAACTGGCCGGCCGCAAGCCGGCGCCGCCGCCGCTCGCCGAGAGCATCCTCATCCTCATCGACATCCAGAACGAGTATCTCGACGGCCCCATCGCCCTGCCCGGCGCCAAGGCAGCGGTGGACCAGGCAGCCGACCTTCTGGCGCGCGCCCGCAAGGCCGGGGCGAAGGTGATCCACGTCGCCCACAAGGGCGGCAAGGGCTCGCTCTTCGATCGCGAGGCGCATCGCGGCGCCATCGTCGACGCGGTCGCTCCCGTCGCCGGCGAGGCGGTGATCGAGAAGCCGCGGCCGAATTCCTTCTCGGGCACCAATCTCGCCGAGGTGGTGGGAACTCCCGGCGCACCGCTGATCATGATCGGCTTCATGACCCACATGTGCGTCTCGTCCACCGCCCGCGCCGCGCTCGACCTCGGTTACCAGACGGCTATCGCGGCCGATGCCTGCGCCACCCGCGACCTGCCGACGCCGGCCGGCGGCGTGATCAGTGCGGCAAGCCTGCACGAGGCGGAGCTTGCGGCGCTGGCCGACCGGTTCGCGGGCGTGTTCAGGGCGAGCGAGATCGTTTAAAGCGGCGCTCTCCCGCTCTGCACTGACGCCGTGCGTCCTTCGAGGCGCGCCTCCGGACGATGCTGTCGCATCGCCGGGGCTCGCACCTCAGGATGAGGAGGTTGGATATCTGCATCGCGGTGGATCGACGCTCAGCCGGGAGGCGGCCGCTCGGTCGCCCGTCGTGCAACCCTCAACCCACCTCATCCTGAGGTGCGAGCGCGCGCAGCGCGGGAGCCTCGAAGGACGCACTCCGGTCATGCAAGGCATTTCGGGACTGCCCGGCATAGCGCCCCGCCGGCCACCAACGGGGCACGTGCCGCCTGAGCCGTCAACTCACGCCCTCAGCGTGCCGCCGGTCTTCTTCGTCACCTCGGCGACGATCTTCGCCGCCACGGCGTCGATCTCGGCGTCGGTGAGCGTCTTGTCCTTCGGCTGCAGCGTCACGGCGATGGCGACCGACTTCTTCGCCTCGTCGATGCCCTTGCCCTCATAGACATCGAAGACCTGCACGCCGCTGATCAACTGCCTGTCGACGCCCTGCGCCGCCTTGGCGAGGTCGCCCGCCTTCACCGCCCGGTCCACGAGGAAAGCGAAGTCGCGTTCCACCGGCTGGAAGGACGAGAGGACGAGCGGCGGCTTGGTCCGCGTCGGACGGACCTTGGGCGGCGGCAGCTTGTCCAGCAGGACCTCGAAGGCCAGCACCGGCCCCTTCACGTCGAGCGCCTCCAGCACGCGCGGGTGCAACTCGCCGAAGGAGCCGAAGACCGTCTGCGGCCCCATCTGGAAAGTGCCGGAACGGCCGGGATGGAACCAGGCGGGTCCGCCCTGCACCACCTGGATGCCCGCCATCGGCGCGCCCACCGCAGCCAGCACCGCCATGGCGTCGGCCTTGATGTCATGGACATCGGCCGCCGCCGATCCCTGCCAGTGCCGGCCGGCGCCGGCCGGCTTCGCCAGTCCGCGGCGGATGCCGGAAGCAGCCATGAACTGGTCCTCGGGCCGGTCGCCCCTGAACACCTGGCCGACCTCGAACAACGCCACGTCGCCATAGCCACGGTCGGCATTGCGCTGGGCCGCGGAGGCGAGCCCGACGAGGAGGGTGGGCCGCATGTCGGAGAGGTCGGAGGCGATGGGGTTTGCCAGCGCCAGCGCCGGCTGGCCACCGCCGAAAAGCTCGGCCTGCGCCCTGGAGATGAAGCTCCAGGTCACCGCCTCCACCATGCCGCGGCCGGCGAGCGTGCGCTTGGCCATGCGGGTGCGCTTCTGGATCAGGGTGAGCACCGGCTTCGGCACCGTGCCGCCGCGGTCGAGCGGGGTCGAGGGCACGCGATCGACGCCGGCGATGCGCATGACCTCTTCGGTGAGATCGGCCTTTCCGTGAACATCCGGTCGCCAGGACGGCGGCGACACCTTCACCATCGGCCCGTTGCCGGAAATGTCGAAGCCGAGGGCCTCGAGGATGCGCTTCTGCTCGCGGTCCGAAACCTCAAGGCCAGTCAGCCGCTTGGTCTCGGACAGCGGGAAGTTGATGACCGCGCCGGTTTCCGGGATCGCGCCGGCCAACGTCACCTCGGAGGGCTTGCCGCCGCACATGTCCATGACCAGCTTCGTCGCCAGCTCAACGCCGGAGAGCGTGAAGTTCGGGTCGACGCCGCGCTCGAAGCGGTAGCGCGCATCGGTGACGATGCCGAGGTTGCGGCCCGTGCGGGCGATGTCCATCGGGTCCCACAGGGCCGATTCGATCAGCACGTCGGTGGTCGTCTCGTCGCAACCAGAATGCTCGCCGCCCATCACGCCGGCGATGGATTCCACGCCGTTGTCATCGGCGATGACCGTCTCGTTGCCGGTGAAGCCATAGACGCGGCTGTCGAGGCCGAGGACGGTTTCGCCCGCCTTCGACCGGCGCACGACCAGCGTGCCGGCGACCTTCTTCGCGTCGAAGACGTGCAGCGGACGGCCACGATCGAAGGTGACGTAATTGGTGACGTCGACCAGCGCATTGATGGGCCTGAGGCCGATGGCCTTCAGCCGCCGCTGCATCCACTCCGGCGAAGGGCCGTTCTTCACGCCGCGCACGAGGCGGAGCGCGAAGGCCGGGCAGAACTTCTCCTCGCCCTTGGCGAAGGCGAGGTCCACCTTCTGCGGGTTGGGAAAGGTGCCCTTCACCTGCTGGACGACGTCGGACCTCAGCCTGCCGAGTCCTGCCGCGGCGAGATCGCGGGCGATGCCGTGGATCGACGTGCAGTCCGGCCGGTTTGGCGTCAGGTTGATCTCGATGACAGGATCGGAGAGCTGCGCCCAGTCGACATAGCGCGCGCCCAGCGGCGCATCTTCGGGCAGATCGATGATGCCGTCATGGTCCTCGGAGATCTCGAGTTCCGCCGCCGAGCACAGCATGCCGCGGCTCTCGACGCCGCGGATGGTGCCGACCCCGAGCGTGATGCCCTTGCCGGGAATGAAGGTACCGGGCGGCGAGAACACCGACTTCATGCCGGTGCGGGCATTTGGCGCGCCGCAGACGACCTGCACCGGATCGCCGGAGCCGGTATCGACCATGCACACCCTGAGACGGTCGGCGTTGGGGTGCTGCTCGGCCGAGATGACATAGGCGATGGTGAAATCCTTCAGCTTCGCGCCGGGATCGTCCATACCCTCGACCTCGAGGCCGATGCGGGTGAGCGTTTCGGTGATCTCGGCGAGGGAGGCCTCGGTCTCGAGATGGTCCTTGAGCCAGGAGAGGGTGAATTTCATCGGATGTCTCTCCTCAGCTCGACAGGCCGCCGGCCAGCGTCGGAAGGTCGAGCGGGCGGAAGCCGTAGTGCGACAGCCAGCGCACGTCCGCCTCGAAGAACTGCCTGAGGTCGTTGATGCCGTATTTCAGCATGGCGATGCGGTCGATCCCCATGCCCCAGGCGAAGCCCTGGTAGATGTCCGGGTCGAGGCCGCAATTGCGGATGACGTTCGGGTGGACCATGCCGCAGCCGAGGATCTCCAGCCAATCCTCGCCCTCGCCGAAGCGCACCTCGCCGCCCTGGCGGTTGCACTGGATGTCGACCTCCATCGAGGGCTCGGTGAAGGGGAAGAACGACGGGCGGAAGCGCATCTTGACGCTGTCCACTTCGAAGAAGGCCTTGCAGAACTCCTCGAGGATCCATTTGAGGTGGCCGATATGGCTGCCCTTGTCGATGACGAGGCCCTCGACCTGATGGAACATCGGCGTGTGCGTCTGGTCGCTGTCGCAGCGATAGGTGCGGCCCGGGCAGATGACGCGGATCGGCGGCTTCTTCGACAGCATGGTGCGCACCTGCACCGGCGAGGTGTGGGTGCGCAGCAGCAGGCGTTCGCCGTCCGCCTTCGGATTGAAGAAGAAGGTGTCGTGCATCTCGCGGGCCGGATGGCCCTCGGGGAAGTTCAGCCTGGTGAAGTTGTAGTCGTCGGTCTCGATGTCCGGACCTTCGGCGATGGCAAAGCCCATGTCGGCGAAGATGGCGGTGAGCTCATCCATCACCTGGCTGATCGGATGGATGCGGCCGGTTTCGGTCGGGCTCTCCCGGACGGGCAGCGTGACGTCGACGGTCTCGGCCGCAAGGCGGGCATCGAGAGCTGCGGCCTTCAGCACGTCGCGCCGGGAGGCCAGCGCCTCGCTGACGCGGTCCTTCACCTGATTGATGGCGGCGCCGGCCGTCTTGCGCTCCTCGGGAGCCATCTGGCCGAGGGTGGCGAGCAGGCCCGAGAGCGAGCCCTTCTTGCCCAGGGCGGCGACGCGCACGGCCTCCAGCGCCGCCTCGTCGGCGGCGGCGGCGATCTGCGCCGTCAGATCGGATTCGAGCGTTGCAAGATCGGTCATGTCGGGATCACGCGGGCTGAGGGCTGGGTTCGTGTGGCGGCTGGCGTCGGGTGGGTCAAGCGGCGAACAAAAAAGCCCGCGCCACCCTCGGGGAGGGTCGCGCGGGCCGAATTG
>CAZEZD010000180.1:3012-5971 GCA_964516115.1 uncultured Hyphomicrobiales bacterium | reverse complement strand
CCCGACGTCTACGTCACCTGCGACGTCTGCAAGGGCAAACGCTACAACCGCGAGACGCTGGAAGTGGTGTTCAAGGGCAAGTCGATCGCCGACGTGCTGGACATGACCGTCGACGAGGGCGTCGACTTCTTCAAGGCGGTGCCGCGCGTGCGCGACATCCTGCGGACCCTCTCCGAGGTCGGCCTCGGCTACATTCACGTCGGTCAGCAGGCGACGACGCTGTCGGGCGGCGAGGCCCAGCGCGTCAAGCTGTCGAAGGAACTGTCGCGCCGCGCCACCGGCCGCACCCTCTACATTCTCGACGAGCCGACCACCGGCCTGCACTTCCACGACGTCGCCAAGCTGCTGGAGGTCCTGCACGAACTGGTCAACCAAGGCAATTCCGTCGTGGTGATCGAGCACAATCTCGAGGTCATCAAGACCGCCGACTGGGTGATCGATATGGGCCCCGAGGGCGGCGACGGCGGCGGCGAGGTTGTGGCCGAGGGTCCACCGGAGGTCATCGCCAGGGAAAAGCGCAGCCATACCGGCCGGTTCCTGGCCGACGTGCTGGCGCGGCGCCCCCTGAAGGTGAAGGGTGAGGCGGCCGAATAGGCGAAGCCACATTCACCCTTGATGGCCGACGGACCTCGACCGATGCCCCTGACGGCTACCCCATCATGACCGAACTCGAACTCGCCCAGCGCCTCGGCGTCGCCATGGCTGTGGGGGCTCTCGTCGGCGCGGAGCGTCACTGGCGCGAGCGCGGCGAGGATGACGGCCAGCGAACCGCCGGGCTGCGCACCTACACGCTCGTCGGCATGTTCGGAGGCATCGCCGGCGCGCTCGAACTGGCGCTGCGGACCGGAGGTGCGAACGGCTGGCCCGGACTGCTCCTGGCCGGATTCTTCGTCGCCTTCGCCGCCGTCTTCGGCTTCTTCCAGTACCGCGAGCAGCAGGCGGAGAACACCTACAGCGTCACTTCCTCGATCGCCGCCATGGTGACCTTCGCGCTGGGGGCTCTCGCGGTTCTCGGCGACATGCGGATTGCAGGAGCGGCCGGGGTCGTGCTGGTGGCGATCCTCGCGGCACGCGAGGCGCTCCACCGCTTCGTCGAGGCGCTGACCTTTGCCGAGCTGCGCTCCGCGATCGTGCTCCTGGCAATGACCTTCGTCATCCTGCCCTTCGTGCCCGACAGTCCCGTCGGTCCTTTCGGCGGGATATCGCCAGCGCGGATCTGGACGCTCGCCATCCTCCTCGCGACCATCTCCTTCGTCGGATACGCCGCCGTCAAACTGCTCGGCGAAAGGCAGGGCGAACTGGTGGCCGGCGCGATCGGCGGCCTGTTGTCATCGACCGCGACGACGATCAGCAACGCACGTCGCGCCACCGCCGGCGGCGACACCGACACCCTCGTCGCTGGCGCTCTCGCCGCCGGACTCGTCTCCTACGCCCGCACCGCTCTTCTGGTCTTCGCACTGGCGCCGGCCCTGCTGCCCCGCGTCGGGGCGGCGCTCGCCGGCGGCGCCATCGTCCTCGGCGTTGCCGCCCTCGTCTTCTCCCGCCGCGATTCCGGTCAGCACGAGCCCCATGTCTCAGCCAATCCCTTCGATCTGATTCGCGTCTTCCAGCTCGCCATCCTGCTGGCCGCTATCGCCTTTGCGGCGCGGGCCGGCTCCACCTGGTTCGGCGAGGCCGGCGTCATCGTTGTCTCGGCGCTGGCGGGGCTGGGCGATGTCGATGCCCCAGTCATTACCGCCGCCGGTCTTGTGAACGGCGGCCTCTCGGCCGAGGCCGCCACGATTGCCATGCTGGTGGCGGTCGGCGCCAACACGCTGGCCAAGGCCGCCTATGGCCTGGTGCTGGGATCGACCCGCTTTGGCCTCGTCTTCGCCGGCGCCTCCGTCGCAGCCCTCGCCGCAGGCGCGGCATGCCTCGCGCTCGTCGCACACTTCGCCTGATCGAAAATCGTTAACGTCTACATGTGCCTATCGCATAGCTGCGGTGCACAATTTTCCATCTCGCAATTGCAGCATAATGACTATCTGAGAGGCAAGAAACTCAGGGACGAACGCCCGCATCCGTATCGGGACCGACCGCCATGATCTACCTGCTCAACGCCCTCATTGCCCGCTTCAAGGCACATCTGATCTACATCCGCACCCGCGAGGAGCTGACCCAGCTCGACGACCGGTCGCTGGCCGACCTCGGCTTCCAGCGCGGCGAGATCGAGTACATCGCCCGTAAGGTGGCTGACGCGGCCTGAGCGTCAGCCGCGCGCCGCCCGGCCGAACCGACGGGTCCAGCGCCACATCGCCCACTGCAGCCGCCACTGGGAGACATCCCGTGGCGGCGCGAACGGATCGAGCGCCGCGTCGAGGCGCGCCAGCCTCGCGAAGACCGTCGCGACGGGTGCGATGGCCGCCAGCACGACCGGATCGGCCTCGGCCGTCAGGCGATCCGCCGCCGCCAGATGCCGCCTCGTGACGTTGCGGAGAACGGACAGCGCCGCCCGGATCTGCGGACTGTCGCGCCTGGCGACGACATCCTCGCGGGTCGCGCCCTGGGCCGCCAGGATCTCCAGCGGAACGAACACCTGCCCGCGCGCCGCATGCAGCGCGAAGGCGCTCAGAAGTCCGGTGATCGCATAGGCGACGCCGGCATGACCGGCGAGATCGGCTGTTTTCGGGTCCCGCCCCTCGGCGAGGATCAGAGCCGCGATCTGCATCAGCGCCGAACTTGTCTCGCCGCAATAGCCTTCGAGGTCGAGAAGGCTCGCCATCGGATCATCGTAGAGATCGAACACTCTCGCATCGATAAGGGCGAGCAGGGGCTGCACCGACAGCCCGTGGCGGGACACCATGTCCACCATGGCGGCGGCCACGGGATGAGCGAGGATGTCGCCGCGCCCCTCGCCAGTCAGGACGTCACGCCACCACTGCAGCCGGACCTCGCCGGGCAATGGCTCGGAGACGCGCTC
>CAZEZD010000180.1:0-3002 GCA_964516115.1 uncultured Hyphomicrobiales bacterium | reverse complement strand
GACCGAGGCGATCTCGAGATTGAAGGCGTAGAGCGCCATCAGGTCGGGGCGGCGCTCGG
Organism: uncultured Hyphomicrobiales bacterium; assembly: GCA_964516115.1. GTDB lineage: Bacteria > Pseudomonadota > Alphaproteobacteria > Rhizobiales > Phreatobacteraceae > Phreatobacter. Next base: position 2,943 of record CAZEZD010000180.1, on the reverse strand, counting down.
CGGGTGCAAACAGCGCCGCGAGCCAGCGGTCCTTGTCGCCGGCACGGACCGCCTCATCGCAATGGGCATAGGCGGAAGCGAGCCGATCGGGGCGCGGCGGAACGGCCATGGCGTCACCCGATCGCGACCAGGGCCGCGGCCACCCGGCGCTTCTCGCCCAACATGATGTTGTAGGTGCGCGCCGCAGCGCCGGTGGTCATCACGTCGATCCCGATGCCGGCCTCGCGCAGCACCCATCTGACACCGTCGGCCAGCGGATGGGACCCTTCACCCATCCCCATCAGGAGGACGTCGATATCGCGGCTTTCCGCCAGCACCAGGCGCAGCGCATCGGTATCGATCGCGTCGGCCTCCGTCACGGACCAGGCATGGATGCCGGACGGCAGGGCGAGGATCGATCCCCGGTGGCTCATGTCCGCGAAACGAAAGCCGCCGCTGCCATAGGCGTCGATGGCAAACCGTCCTGGAACGAAGCCGTCATGCAGGACCTTCGGGAGTTCGCCGCGCGGCACGTCAGGCTTTCGCCTTCGCCTCTGGCTGGCTTGCCTCTCCAGCCTGCGCCGGCGCTGGCGCCCCGAACCCACCCGTCCGCAATCCGAGATAGATGAGGATCGGTGCGGCGATGAAGATCGACGAATAGGTTCCCACGATCACACCGACCAGCATCGAGGCGGTGAAGCCCTGGATCACCTCGCCGCCGAAGAAATAGAGGCTGAGCAGCGCCAGGAACGTTGTTGTCGCAGTGATGGTCGTGCGCGAAAGGGTGGAGTTGATCGCCACATCGAGCAACTCGCCGGCCGGCAGGCGCTTGTGCTTGCGCATCATTTCCCGGATGCGGTCGAAGACGACCACGGTGTCGTTCAGCGAATAACCGATGATCGTCAGGATCGCGGCGATGGAGGTGATGTCGAAATCCGCGCGTGTCCAGACGTAGAAGGCGATCATCGCCGTGACGTCGTGGAGCGTCGCGATCATGGCTCCCAGAGCGAACTGCCACTCGAAGCGGAACCACAGGTAGATGAGCACGACGAAGATGGAGATGAGGACGCCGATCACGGAATACTGGACGAGTTCGGCGGACACGGTCGGCCCGACGACCTCTGTGCGTCGCACCTCGTAGTCGGCATCGATCGTGGCGCGTACGCGCCGCAGCGCCGCCTGCTGGCCGGGCTCACCGCCCGGCTGCTCGCCATAGCGCACCAGGACGAGATTGGGCCCGCCGAATTCCTGCAACTGGACATCGCCGACATTGGCGCCTTGCAGCCGTGCACGCAGGTCGGCGATATTCGCCGCCCCCTGCTTGGTCTGCAGTTCCACCAGCGTTCCGCCCTTGAAATCGATGCCGACGTTGAGGCCGAGAATCAGGAACCCGACGACGGTCGCGGCGGCAATGAAGGCCGACAGCGCGAAGGCATACGGCCGGAACCGCATGAACCCGAAATTGGTGTCGTCCGGAATCAGTCTGAGCAGGCGCACGGTCAAAGTCTCCCAGTCGCCCGGATCACATCGGAATCCGCGCCGGTTTGAACCAGCGCAGCCAGAACACGACAATGAAGCGCGTGAACGTGATCGCCGTGAACATGGTGGTGATAATGCCGAGCCCCAGTGTCAGGGCGAAGCCCTTGACCGGTCCTGTCCCGAGGAAGAACAGCACCATTGCGGTGAGCAGACCGGTGACGTTGGCGTCCATGATGGTCCCCAACGCCTTGCTGAAGCCGCCATCGATGGATGCGATGACACTTCGCCCGCTTCGCACCTCCTCGCGGATACGCTCGAAGATCAGGACGTTCGAATCCACCGCCATGCCGACCGTCAGCACGATGCCCGCGATGCCCGGAAGCGTCAGCGTCGCACCGATCAGGCTGAGCAAGCCGAACATCATCGTCACGTTGACCAGAACGGCGATGTTGGCGAACAGCCCGAACAGGCCATAGGTGGCGAAGATGTAGACCAGCACGAAGATCGATCCGATGATCGCCGCCCGCGTGCCCGAGGTGATCGAATCCTGGCCGAGCGAAGCGCCGACCGTCCGCTCCTCGACGACGGTGAGCGGTGCGGGAAGCGCGCCGGCGCGAAGCAGCAGGGCGAGATTGGCCGAACTCTCCGCCGTGAACCGGCCGGAAATCTGGCCCGAGCCGCCCAGGATGGGCTCGCGGATCACCGGCGCCGAGACCACCTTGTTGTCGAGGATGATGGCGAAGGGCCGGTTGACGTTCTCGGTCGTCGCCTGGGCGAACTTGCGGCCGCCGGAGGCGTTGAAGCGGAAGTTCACCACCCATTCGGCCTGCTGCGCGTTGAAGGCGGCCTGCGCGTCGATCAGTTCCTCGCCCGACACGATGACGCGGCGCTGGATGACGTAGGGAACCTGCTGGACGACGCGGTTCCCCTCCTTGACCTCCTCGTAGAGGATGACGCTGTCCGCGGGGGGCCGGCCACCCAGCGCCTCCTGCGGCGACATCGACTGGTCGACGAGGCGGAACTCGAGCTTGGCGGTCTGGCCGAGAATGGTCTTCAGCCGTTGCGGGTCCTTCTCGCCGGGCACCTGCAAGAGGATGCGGTCGATACCCTGCCGCTGGATCACCGGCTCGGTCGTGCCGAGCTGGTCGATGCGCCGGCGCACCACCTCGATCGACTGCGTCACGGCGCGCGAGATCTTGTCGCGGATGCCGGCATCGGTCGCCGCCACGGTGAACGTGTCACCCTGGCGCGACACCTCGAAATCATACTGCCCGGAGGTCGAGAAGGCGCCGCCGATCATCTGCGGGAGCTTGCGCAACTCGATCAGCGCCAGTTCGCCGTTCTGCCCGTCGCGCAGCCGGACGACGACAGCGTTGCCTTGGAAGCCGAGATTCTGGACCTGCAGGCGGGAGTCACGCATGACGCGACGCACGTCGTCGCGCAGGTTCTCCAGCATCGCCCGCCGCACCTCGTCCGAATCGACCT
>CAZEZD010000179.1:0-6008 GCA_964516115.1 uncultured Hyphomicrobiales bacterium | reverse complement strand
GGCGCTCGAAGGTCGAGAGCTTGCCGTCGGCGAGCTGGTCGACCATGCGCTTGGCGTCGTCGCGAATGGAGTTGAAGCTCCTGGTGATCAGCTCGTAGCGCTCGCCGATCTCCATGCCGGCAACCTGATTGCGGACCACCTCGTTGAACACGCCGACCTGGTTGAGGGTGCGCGCGATCATGGTCACGCGGTCCTGGTCGAGGTGCGAAATCTTCTGCAGCAGCGGGATGATCGGCTGCTCGTCGATCTTGGAGGGCATCAGCCCCAGGTCGCGCAGCACGCCCGTGGCGCGGTCCAGATACTGCATCGGCGAGGGAACGACGGTCGTGGTCGTCGTCGGCGTGGTGGTCGTGTTCATCGCTACGCTCATCTGGCCAGAACCGGCCCGCCGCCGGCCTGGTCAATGTGGTGGGCGCCTGCCCCAAAGGCAAGACGCCGCCAGGCTCAGCGACCGGCCGTGCGGACGATGGTTCCGGCCACCTGCTGCGCCATGCAGTCGTGACCCGCCGATGTCAGGTGCAGGCCGTCGAAGGCGATGAGGGAATCGAAGGCGCTGCGATTGCTGACCGCCAACCGGTACATGGCATCGTAGCGGCGCACCACCGGAGCCCCGGAACGGGCGCCCTCCGAGGCGATGATGCCGGCAAACTGGGCCGTACGCGTGCCGCGTTCGGCCCAGCGGGAATATTGCGGGTCGACCAGAACGGCATCGGCGCCGGCCGCCCGGATGGCGGCGAGGCCGCCGGCAACCGTCGCCCTGAACGCCTCGGCGGAGACGCCGAAATTGGCGTCGTTGGTGCCGAGCTGCCAGACGACCAGCGTCGGCTGGTGCTGCGCGAGTTCCGCCCTGAGCCGTCCTGCCGCACCCGATGCGGTCTCGCCGGAGACGCCCGACACCACCACCTCGATGACGGAGTTCGGCCACCGCGCCTTGATCATGGGTCCGAGACGATGGGCAAAGCCCGCGCCGCCGCTGCCGACGCCGGCCGTGGTCGAGGAACCGATGGCGAGGACGCGCACGGTCTGGCGCGCCCGGATGCGCGCGGATGTGCGCGGCAGCGATCCGCCGGCGGTCGCCGATGCGACAGCAGGAACCGAGCAGCGGGCCTCGGCGGATTCGGTGGCGGCGGGAAGGGCGAGGATCGCGGCGAGAGCGGCGATGGCGGCATGCGGGAGGCGAGGACGAAACATGCACGGACCCCGAAGTGACGATATGGCTATCGATAGCGGAAGAAAACCCGCCTCCGCAACGTCCTTGCGCGAAAAGTCAGTCTTTCTGTGGCGGCCCGAGCACGATCCGCGCCGCGACCGGCAGGAGAAGTGCGATGCCGACGAAGCGGACGATGTGGTGGGCGCCGACGAAGGCGGGGTCCATGTCGAGGACGAAGGCGAGGATCGCCATGGCCTCGATGCCGCCGGGCGCATAGGCGAGAACGACCTTGCCGACCGGAAGCCCGGCGATCCACGCGACCGCCAGCGCCACCACCAGCGTCACCGCGATGCCGATCAGGAAGGCGCCGACCGAGGCGCGCGCCAGCCGCCTGAGTTCGGCCATCGATGTTCCGGCGAAGCGGGCGGCGATAAGGACGCCGATGACGACGAAGCCGATGATCATAAACGGCTCCGGCACGGTCGCCGTGACCGTTCCCGACCCATGCAGAACCGCGCTGGCGAACATGGCGCCGACGGTCGCCCCGCCGGGCACCCCGAGCCTTTCCATGCCGAGGCCACAACTCACCGACAGGACGAGCAGCAGAACGAGCTCCGTCCAGTTGGCCGTCGTCGGGGACGATGGCGGCGCGACCGCCGTGCCGCCCATGCCGGCGATCGACAGCAGGCCGGGAAGCACCGCCATCAGCAGAAGCAGGCGCACGCTCTGGATCACCGCGACGCTGCGGGTGTCGGCCGGCGAAGTCAGCGTCATGGCCATGACGTAGCTCAGCGCGCCGGGAATCGAGGCGAAGAACGAGGTGTGGCGGTTCATGCCCTCCAGGCGATGCAGATAGAGGGTGATCCCGGCCACGATGCCCGGCACCAGCACGGCGAGGCCGGCCATGGATACCGGCCATGACAGCATGAGACGGAGCGTCTCCGGCGTCACCGCCGATCCCATGACGGCGCCGAGCAGCAGGAAGGTCACCGTGGCGATCGGACCGGGAACATCGACCCGCAGACCGGCGAGGGCGAGGACGGTCGCCGCAATCAGCGCGCCCGACATCCAGGCCGCCGGCATGCCGAGCCGATGGAAGAGATAGCCGCCCGCCGCGCCGACGAGGCAGGGGACGACGAAGCTCGTCAGGAACCGGAGAAGGGCGGAAGCGCTGGGCATCGCGCCCCGCTTCGCATGAAGCGCGCCGGCAGGCAAAGCCGCCCAGACATGCCTGCCGGGCGGCAGCATCAGACCATGGGCGGCCTGACGGCCTGCACCGTCAGGCTGTGGGCATGGCCGCTCGGCCCGGTCCAGTCGAAGGACTGTCCCGGCGACAGGCCGATCAGCGCCGCGCCCACCGGTGTCAGGATCGAGATCCGTCCGGCGGAAATATCCGCTTCCGCAGGCATGACCAGTCGCACCGTCCGACTCTGGCCGCTGTCCGAGACATAGTCGACCTCGGAGCCGATGCCGATCACGTCGGCCGGCCGCTTGGCCGGCGGCACGATGCGCGCCCGGTACATCTCGTGAAGCAGGACTTCGGCGACGGCGGGAAGCCGCTCGAGCGCCGACATGGCAAGGCCCGTGACGATGCGATGGTCGTTGTCGCTGACGACGATGGAGGGCATGGCGCGCCGCCGGCGGGGGGCAGTGGAGGTGTTCATGTCGGGAGCTTTCAAAGCGGACGACGCACCCGCGACGCGGCGCCGGATGCGATGAGGATGATGGGACGGAGAAGAAACGGAAGCGCGTGCCGATACCGGATGAGCCCTCGCCCCGTGCCCGGAGGCACGCAGGGGCCGGGCAGGGGTCAGAGGCCGAAGATCAGCCTGAAGGTCGGAGCGGCGAAGGGGGTGCAACGGATCATGAGCCGAACATGGCCCGTTTCTTCGAGGTGTCAAGGCGACACGCCGCCACCCCCTGCCCCGCTCACGGCCGGAGCTTGGCTTCCAGCGCTTCGATGCGGTCCGCCTCGCCGGGGGGCTTGTCCCAGCGGATGCGCGCGACGCGGGGGAAGCGCATGGCGATGCCCGACTTGTGCCGGGTCGAGCGCTGGAGACCCTCGAAGGCGATCTCCAGCACCAGCCCTTCGCGCGCCGTGTGGGTGACCTCGCGCACCGGGCCGAAGCGGTTGACCGTGTGATTGCGGACGAAGCGGTCGAGCCGCCCGAGTTCCTCGTCGGTGAAACCGAAATAGGCCTTGCCCACCGGCACCAGCTCCTCGGTCCCCGGCACGCCGCGCCAGACCCCGAAGGTGAAGTCGGAATAGAAACTCGAACGCTTGCCGTGGCCGCGCTGCGCATACATCAGCACGCAGTCGACGACCATCGGATCGCGCTTCCACTTGTACCAGAGACCCTTCGGACGGCCGGGCAGGTAGGGCGCGTCGAGGCGCTTCACCATCAGCCCCTCGATGGCTTCCGCATCGTCGCCGGCCGCCGCGCTTTCCGGATCGAGACGTGCCGCCGCCAGCGCCGCCCAGTCGGGGAAGGCGATCAGCGGCGAGAGATCGATGCGCGGCGTCGACAGGCCGGCCACGAAAGCCTCCAGCCGGGCCCGGCGCTCGACGAAGGGTCGGTCGCGAAGGTCGGTCGCGCCCTCGAAGAGCAGGTCGTAGGCGCGGATATGGGCCGGGGATTCCGCCAGCATGGCCGCCGTCACGCGCTTGCGGTTGAGGCGCTGCTGCAGCACGTTGAAGCTCTGCACCCGCGCCTCGCGCAGCACCAGCAGTTCGCCGTCGATGGCGCCGTCGAAATCCAGCGCCTCGACGATGTCGGGGAAGGCGCCTGAAATATCCTCGCCGGTGCGCGAATAGAGCCGCGCCACCCGCCGGCCGTCGGGCAGGGTTCCGGCGGCGGCCTGCACGCGGATGCCGTCCCACTTCCATTCGGCGGCGAAATGCGCCGCATCGAGCGCATCGAAGGCGTCGTCCTCCAGCGGATGGGCCAGCATCGGCGGCCGGAACGGCGCGGGGTCGAGGGCCTCGGGACGATCCGCCCTGCCCTCGACCCAGGCGAAGAGCTTTTCATAGGGGGGCTTGAGGCCGGGCCAGACGAGTTCGACCTCGTCGGCATCCCGTCCACCCAGCGCCGCGACGGCCGTCTTGGCGAGACGGGCCGAAACGCCGATGCGCAGGCCGCCGGTGATGAGCTTCAGCAGCGCCCAGCGGCCGGTCTCGTCGAGCTCGTCGAGCCAGCCGGCAAGCAGGGCGGGCAGGGCCGGTTTCGACGTCGTCGCCAGCGTCGCGACCACCTCGGCGAGGGTCGGAGGCGGCGGGCGGTTGTGGCCGGTTTCAGCCATGCCCGGCCCCGGCCACATCAGTGCGACGGTTTCCGACAGGTCCCCGACATAGTCGTAGGAGAGCGCGAAGAGCACCGGGTCGGTCCGTTCGGCGATCAGGCCGCGGATGAGGCCGGCCTTGGCGTGCCTGAAGGTCAGCGCGCCGGTCATGGCGGCGAGCGCCCAGCCGCGTTCTGGATCGGGCGTCGCGCGGAAATAGTCGGTGATCAGCGCCAGCTTGGCGTTGCGGCGCGGCTCGTAGGCGAGGCGGTCGAGCAGGGCGGCGAAGCGGTTCATGCGGTGGCGCCCGCCGGGCTCGCCTCGGCCTCCCCCTCGTCGCCATAGCCGACCAGCCTGAGCGGCCGCGCCGTCAGCCCCTGCGTCCCGCACCAGTGGACGAGCGCATCCTCCTGGCCATGCGTCACCCAGACTTCGCCGGCTCCGGTATCGCGGATCGTCTGCTGCAGCTCGTCCCAGTCGGAATGGTCGGAAATGACCAGCGGCAGCTCGACGCCGCCCTGTCGCGCCCGCGCCCTCACCCGCATCCAGCCCGAAGCGAAGGCCGTCACCGGGTCCGGAAAGCGCCTGGCCCAGAGATCCTTCATCGACCCAGGCGGGCAGATGACGATGGCGCCGCCGAGCGCGGCCTTGTCGGCCTCCTTGGCCAGGCGGATGTCGCCGAGATCATGGCCCTCGGCCTCGTAGAAGCGCGTCAGCTTCTCCACCGCTCCGTGGATGTAGATCGGCGCGTCGTGGCCCGCCGCGCGGATCAGCGCCATGACGCGCTGGGCCTTGCCGAGCGAATAGGCCCCGACGAGATGGGCGCGGTCTGGGAACAGCCGTACCGAGGCGAGAAGCTTCGCAACCTCCCCCGCCGCGTCCGGATGGCGGAACACCGGCAGGCCGAACGTCGCCTCTGTGATGAAGACATCGCAGGGAACCACCTCGAAGGCCTCGGCTGTCGGGTCTGCGGCGCGCTTGTAGTCACCGGAGGCGACGATCGTCAGGCCCTTGTGGCTCACCGCGATCTGCGCCGATCCGAGGATGTGGCCGGCCGGAAAGAATGTGAACGTGACGCCGTTGATGACGGTGGGTTCGCCCCAGCGGGCCTCCTGCGTCGTGCCGGCGAAACCCGCGCCGTAGCGGATCGCCATGATCCTCAGGGTCGCGGCGGTGGCGAGCACGGCGTCATGGCCGGCGCGGGCATGATCGGAATGGCCGTGCGTCACCAGAGCCCGCGCAACCGGCCTGACCGGATCGATGAACACGTCCGCCGGCGGGCAGTAGAGCCCGCGCGGCGTCGGCAGAAGCAGGTCGTCGGGGCGCATCGCAGGCATGTAGTCTGGGCGGTCTCTCACGGAAAGGGGATCGGTCCTGCGGTTTCGCCTTTTGATTCCGGCGACGTGATGGACTAGATAAACGCCATGTCGACCAAGACAGTTCAGCAGCCTTCCTCCGACACGCCGCGCCTGGCGCTCTGGGCGACGGGGATCGGTGTCGCCGCGCTCGCGGCTTCCTCCGGCGTCCTGTGGTGGACCCAGGGGTCAAAGGTCTTCCTCGACACGCTGGCGGCCGGCCT
>CAZEZD010000178.1:2326-6137 GCA_964516115.1 uncultured Hyphomicrobiales bacterium | reverse complement strand
GGCGAGCGCCTCGACGATCATCGGCTCGTCGTCGAGGATGAGGATGCGGCGGCCGGCGAGGGAGACCGCGGGCTCGGTTGCCGGGGTCTCGGCGGTGGGCAGGTCGCGCGGCGCCAGCGGCAGTTCCACGCGGAACACCGTGCCATGGCCGCGGCGGCTCGTCAGGCTGATGCGGTGCCCGAGCAGGTTGCACAGGCGTCGGACGATGGAGAGACCGAGGCCGAGGCCGTCGTTCTGGCCGTGGGCCGCCTGCTTGGATCGCTCGAACTCCTCGAAGATGCGCTCGCGGTCCTCCTCGGCGACGCCGGGGCCGGTATCGTGGACCTCGAGGACGGCAGCGCCGCTGCGACGCCGTACGCCGACCAGCACCTTGCCCGACGGCGTGAACTTCAGGGCGTTGGTGACGAGATTGCGCAGCACCGTCTCGATCAGGATCGGGTCGCTGACGACGGCGAGGCGCGAGGACACCAGCCGGAACTCGAGGCCGTGCGCCGCGCCCTGCGCGCGGAAGCCGGCGGAGACCCGCTCCAGCAGGTCGCCGATGACGAAGGTGCGCGGCTCCGCCACGACGATGCCGGCATCGAGGCGCGAGACGTCGAGCAGGGCGTTGAACATGTCCTGCAGCGAGCCGAGCGTCGTCTCCATGTTGGCGACGAGACGGCGCGGCTCGTCGCCCTGCACGCGGCGGGCGAGGGCGTTGGCGAACAGCGAGAGGGCGTGCAGCGGCTGGCGCAGGTCATGGCTGGCGGCGGCGAGGAAGCGCGACTTCGCGGCGGTGGCGGCCACGGCGTCGTCGCGGGCCTGCGACAGGGCGCGGTTGGCGGTTTCCAGTTCGGCCGTGCGGACCGCGACGCGATGCTCCAGCGTGTTGGCGAGGTGCTTCAGCGCCTCCTCGTTGTCGGCGAGGCGGTCGATCATGCCCTGCAACGAGGCGCCGAGGGAGGCCACCTCCTTGGACGAGTTCTTCGGGACCTCGATCACCACGCCGTCGAGGGCCTCGGCGAGGCCGACGCGGTCGGCGCGCGCGGCGATGGCCTGCAGCGGACTGGCGATACGGCCGGCCACCCACCAGCCCGCGACCAGCACCATGAGCCCGACGATGCCGCCGGCGGCGATGATCTGGCGGCGCAGTTCCTGCACCGGCGCGAAGGCGACATCGGCATTGGACGTGACGACGATCTGCCAGCCGAGGCCCTCGATGCCGCGGCCGCCCGAGGCGCGGCTGGTGCCGATCACCATGGTGCGGCCGTCGGGGAGGGTGTCGATGGCGAAGCCGTCGGAGCGTTCGGCCGTGCGCCGCGCCAGATCCCGGCCGAGATGGTTCGGATCGCCGATGACGACACGGCCCTCGCGGTCGAGGACGATGACCTCGAGGTCGGACTGGCGACCCTGCGAGCGGTCGATCAGCGAGCGCTGGAGGTGACCGAGCCAGTCCCAGCTGACCAGCATGCCAAGGACACCGACCGATCCGCCTGTCGCGTCGCGGACGTTGACGCCGATCTCGACCACGCGCTCGCCGGGCGTCGTCTGGATCGTCGGCCGCTCGGCCTCGCCCGGGGCCGGAGCGGGCCGCTCCCGCGCCGCCGAGAACCAGCGCCGGCCGGTGACGTCGGCATTCTCGCTGGCGCCGCCCGAACCGACGGTGACGCGGCCCTCCAGGTCGGCGAAGCCGATCCAGACGATCTCCTCCACATTGGCCTTCACCCGGTCGAGGATGACGCGCTTGCCCTGATAGGCGCTGGCGGGATTGGTGAAGGCCGGCAGGGTGGAGAGCGTCCGCGTCGAGCGCCAGCGCTCGTAGATGTCGCTTTCCAGCGCCTCGCGCATGTAGGCGGCGAGGTCGCCGAGTGAGCGGCCGATGGAGCGCTGCGTCTCGCGCGTCGCCGTCCACACCACGACCGCGGTGACGGAGAGGATCAGGGCGGCGGTTAGCACGGCCAGCGTGCCGGTGAGAATGCCGCGCAGGCCCGGCCGGGTCAGGGACGTCGCATAGGTCGCCATGGGCCGCAGTGTCGTTCCTCGCGGGGGTGGCGGCAAGGGGCGTGCGTGCGGACCTATTCCGCCGCGATCCGCCGCGTGGGCGCGGCCACCTCGCGGGCGCCTGCGAGGATCAGGTCCGTCACCAGTTCGGCATAGGCTTCGCGCGTCATCGGCCCGTCGGCGCGGAACCACATGGAATGCCAGTTGAGCATGCCGAACAGCGACATGGTGACGGGGGTCAGCAGCGGCGAGCCGGAAAGCTCCGGGACCGCCTCGACGAGGGCGGCGGAGAAGGTGGCCGCGAGCCGGCGTTCGACGCTCATGAGTTCGTTCTGCGCGGCGGCCGGGAGGCGCGCCAGTTCGTTGATGTGGATGCGATGCAGCGCATCGGTCTCGCGATAGGCCTCCATAAGGGCATGGATGATCGCCGCCAGACGGTTCCCGGGCGTCGCTGTACGCGACGCCGTCTCGACCGCATCGAGCAGGTCCGCGAGGTGGCGGCCGATGATGCCGACCAGCAGCCGCTCCTTGCTGGGGTAGTAGTGATAGACCAGCGTCTTCGACATGCCGCAGGCGCGCGCGATGTCGTTGATCGAGGTGCGGTCGTAGCCGTGACGGGCGAAGAGCCCGGCCCCGGCGTCGAGGAGCAGCCGGCACTTGTCGTCGAAATCGGCGGCGCGGGGGCGCGGCACGGTCAGAGGCCTCCGCGAGGGCGGAGCCTGCTGCTTCGTCGTCGCCAGCGCACTCTCATGACACCGCCCGGCCGTCGTCTTCGGAAAAGCCTCATCTCAACCGATTGAAGAGGGTCGTCCCGTCAGGTGTCAACGCGCCCGAACGGCCAAGGTGGTCCGGCCTGCGGGCCGATTTGGCTCCGCCGTCAGAAGCGGACGGTGGTGAAGAATCGCACCCCCCGGCCCGGCATCAGCACCTCGTCCTTCTTGAACGAGACATGGTTGCGGATGTCCGCGTTCAGGAGGTTGGTGCCGACCAGGCCGAAGGTGAGGCTCTGCGCCCCGGAGCCGGGCTTGAGGGGCATGCGGTAGCTGAGCTCGGCGTTGAGAAGGTTGTAGCCGGGGGTCGCCGTCTCTTCGGCCGCGATCTGGTTCTGCGCGAAGGCGTGCAGCAGGCTGATGCGGGCGAACCAGTTGGCATCGCGCCAGAAGAGGCCGCCGCCGAGACGGTGCGGCGGAATGCGCGGCACGTTGGTGCCGTCGGCGAAGCGGGCGCGGACGAAATCATACTGGCCCTCGACGCCGAATGTGCCTCCGGCAACTTCGCCCAGATCGACCTGGCCACGCAGTTCGACGCCATAGAAGGTGGCGTCCTGCTGGGCGAAGGCGAGTTGACGCAACTCGGTGCCGCCGCCGGAGCCGCATGTGGCGAAATCGTCGTCGCAGGTCAGGCCCGTCAGGCGCTTGTAGATGAAGCCGGAATAGCGGGTGTAATAGGCGGTGGCGTCGACGCGCCACGACCCTTGCGCGCGCCTGAGGCCGACCTCGATGGTCTGCGCCCGCTCCTTGGTGAGATTCGGATCGCCGATCTCGAAGGTGCCGGAGGCCTCGTGCGGCCCCTTGGAGAAGAGTTCCTGGGCGCGCGGGGCGCGCTCGACATATTGCCCGGTGACGCTGGCGACCCAGCCGCCGGGCAGGTTCTGCAGCAGGCCGAGGCTGGCGCTGACGGGCGTGAAGTTGCGCACGGCGGCGTATTCGACCGGCGCGCCGCCGGAGGGGTCGAGACCGGCCGGGAAGAGCGAGGCCGTGCCGCCGATGCGGACCTGCTCGATGCGGGCCGCCGCCTGGGTGGGGCCGAAGGCGGCGATCCCCTCCACCGC
>CAZEZD010000178.1:0-2316 GCA_964516115.1 uncultured Hyphomicrobiales bacterium | reverse complement strand
GCGCACCGCGGTGGGCCGCCGCCTGCAGGCGCGTCGTCTGCGTCAGCGCCAGTTCGTTGAACAGGAAGGCGGCGGCAGTGCGGCTGTCGGCGGGCGCGAGCAGCCCGCCGGCCTCGCCGGAGGTGCCGAGGCTCTGGGCGCCGAACTGAACGCCGAAGGTGGAGCTCAACGTGCCGAGGGGGGTCGCCAGCGGGCGGAAGGCGGTCTCGACGCGGCCCTCGAGCTCGCGGTTGCGGAAGGTTGCGGCGGTGGCGAAGGCGCCGAGGTCGAGGTGCTGCTCGTCGTGCCGGTAGATCGATCCACCCAGCCAGAAGCGCACGTTGTCGACCACCGAGCCGTCGAAGCGGATCTCCCCCTTCGAGGCGAGGCGCGTCTGGATCATGTCGATGCGCACGCGGTCGGGGGCCGAGCTTGCGCCGGGAATGCCGTAGAGCGAGCGGAACTGGGAGATGGCGGCGCCGATGTAGCCCTGGTCAAAGAAATAGGACGCGCCGAAGGAGCCGCCGAAGGTGCGGGCGAAGGAATTGTCCTGCCGGCCGTCGGGCGTTGCGTAGTCGCCGGCGTTGCGGCCGAAGATGTCGGCGGAAAAGGCCCATTGGCCGGACGAACCGCGCACCCGCGCCGCCCCATCGATGCCCCTGTCCACCGAGGACAGGCCGCCGGTCGCCATGCCGCTGATGCCGGGTGGGCCGAGCCGCGTCGGAATGCGCTCGTTGGTGACGTTGACGACGCCGCCGATCGCCTGCGAGCCGAAGCGCAGGGCGGCGGGGCCGCGGATCACCTCGATGCGCTCGGCGGCGAGCGGATCGATCGGGACGGCGTGGTCCTCCGAGAGATCGGAGACATCCTGCGCGCCGATGCCGTTTTCCTGGATGCGCACGCGGGTGTTGTCGAGGCCGCGGATGATCGGCCGGCTGGCGCCGCCCGGCGCGAAACTGGAGCCGGTGACGCCGGGCAGGGTGTTGAGCTGGTCGCCGAGCGTTGCGCCGCCGTTGCGGCGGATCTCGGCCTCGGGAACAACGGTGACGGGCACGAAGGCGCGGTCGATGACCTGCAACTGGCCGTCGGTGAGGCCGAGATCGCGGGTCGCGCCGTCGGGGTTGCGCGGGGCCTCGATGAGGATCTCGGGCAGGGCGGTCTGGGCGGCGGCGGGGGCGACGAGCAGCGCCAGGACGAGGAGGCTTGCCGAAGGTCGGGCGAGGCGGGCAGGGGGCATGAGGTCACCGGTTTATGCAATGTTACAACATTGCATAAACCGGATGAGGGCCGTCTCTGTCAAGGCCGGCCTGACACATGACGGCGGCCTTGGACGACGGGCGTCGCCAATGCGTTTCCGGCGCTGAAACGGCGGCGCCGACGCGAGCCGTCCGGCTGAAACCGCGCGGGTGGAAAGGCAGTGCCACACGCGGCGTCGCCGCGACCTGCAAAAGCCTGCCTCTGGAGACCGACCGATGACCTCGCCCCTGTCGATACCTGTTCGCCGCCTCGTGCTGCTCGGTGCGCTCGCCACCGCCCTCTCGGGCGCCGCCGTCGCGCAATCCGGACCCGCGCCGGGCGTCAGGCTGTTCAAGATCGTGTCCCCGCGCGACGAGGTGATCGTCGGCCTGACGGCTCAGGAGCTTGCCGCGCTGCAGGGGTCGTCGCCGGCCGAGGCGCTGGCGAAGAAGATCGCTGCCGAAGGACAGATGACGGTCTGGCAGTACAGCGTCCGCCGCGGCGACGGCGGCACCCTCGTCATGGCGCCGGTTGCGAAGGTCAGCCTGATGGCGGCGGGCATCGTCCGCATCGAGCCCTATCAGGCGGCCCATCCGGTCATCGCGCCGGGGGCGTGAGGGGCGCGTCGACCTCACGGTCGGTGATGCCTGTGCGCCGCCGCTACTCTCTCCGAGAGCATTTGGAGCGTAGGAGCCGCCGCCCTGCATCGGCCGAGTGCGTCCTTCGAGGCTCGGGCCAAAGCCCCCGCACCTCAGGATGAGGAGGAAGGTGTGCCGCACATCGGCCGGCGAAGCTCAACCACATAACATTCTACCGATGGGCAACTCACAACCTCCCTCATCCTGAGGTGCGAATTCCCGGCGATGCGACAGCATCGTCCGGTGGCGAGCCTCGAAGGACGCATTCGGCCGATGCAGGGCGCCGTCTCCACCTATTCAAACGACCTCCAATCCATCTACCGGTCCGCCACCTGGAAGCCTTCCCAGTAGGGGTCGCGGTCGTCGACGAAGATCGTGTTGATGCCGGTGACCCGCGCCCAGCCCTCGATGGAGGGGATGATCGCGTCGAGGGCTCCGACCTTGGCCCGTCCCTCGATCCGGC
>CAZEZD010000177.1:0-6154 GCA_964516115.1 uncultured Hyphomicrobiales bacterium | reverse complement strand
CCCGCCCTACCGGATCTTCCGCCCCGTCTCGGCGTAGGGATTGTCCGTCTTCTTCAGGTGGAAGCGGATCGGGGTGCCCTGCAGGTCGAAGCTCTCGCGCAGGCCGTTGACCAGATAGCGCAGATAGCTCTCGGGTAGCGCCTCGGGGCGCGAGCAGAAGGCGACGAAGGTGGGCGGCCGCGTCTTGGCCTGCGTCATGTAGCGCAGCTTGATGCGGCGGCCGGTCACCGCCGGCGGCGGATGGTGGTCGATGGTCTCCTGCAGCCAGCGCACCAGCGTGCTGGTGGAGATGCGCTTCTGCCACGGCACCCGCGCATCGAGAATGGCCTGCATCAGCCGGTCGAGGCCCTGGCCGGTCTCGGCCGAGTTGGCGACGACCGGGCAGCCCTTGATCTGCGGCAGCCAGTGGTCGGTCTCCTCGCGGAGCTTCGCCGCTTTGCCGCCCTTGTGGGGCACGAGGTCCCATTTGGTGAAGGCGAGCACGACCGCCCTGCCCTCCTTGGAGGCGAGGTCGGCGATGCGAAGATCCTGATCCTCGAAGGGCTTCGTCGCGTCCATGCAGACGACCACGACCTCGGCGAAGCGGATCGACCGCAGCGCGTCGGCCACGGACAGCTTCTCCAGCTTGTCCTCGATGCGGGCGCGCTTCCTGAGGCCGGCCGTGTCCACGAGGCGGAACTTGCGGCCGCCCCAGTCCCAGTCCACCGAGATGGAATCGCGGGTGATGCCGGCCTCGGGTCCGGTGAGCAGACGCTCCTCCCCGATCAGCGCGTTGACGAGCGTCGACTTGCCGGCGTTCGGCCGCCCGACGATGGCGACCGGAATGGGCTTCGACAGATCCTCCGGCGGCGCCTCCTGGTCGCCCTCCGGAATGTCGTCGACCTCCTCCTCGTCCTCGTCAGCGAAGACCGGCGGCGGCATGAGGGCGGCGAGCGCCTCGTAGAGTTCGTTGATACCCTCGCCATGTTCGGCGGACAGCGGAACAGGATCGCCCAGGCCCAGCGAGAAGGCCTCGTAGGCCCCGGCCATGCCGACCTTCCCCTCGCTCTTGTTGGCGGCGAGGATGACCGGCTTGCCCGACTTGCGGACGAGTTCGGCGAAGGAGCGGTCGTCGGGGGTCAGGCCGATGCGCGCGTCGACCATGAACAGCACGGCGTCGGCGAGGCGGATCGCCTCCTCGGTCTGGGCGCGCATCCGGCTTTCCAGCGAGCCCTCGCGGGTGTCCTCGAGGCCGGCGGTGTCGATGATGGTGAATTCGAGGTCGCCGAGGCTCGCCTCGCCCTCGCGACGGTCGCGGGTCACGCCCGGCCGGTCGTCGACCAGCGCGATGCGCTTGCCGACGAGACGGTTGAACAGCGTCGACTTGCCGACATTGGGCCGGCCGACGATGGCGAGCGTGAAGGTCATGGTGGGGGCGATGCGGGTCAGCGGCCGCGCGCCGGCGCCTGGGCCGGCGGCGGCTCGGCGGGCGGCGGCGCGGCGCCGGTCGGCGAATTGGCCGGCTGCTGGACCGAGCGGTCGATGCCGGGGACCCCCTCGGGGAACACCGGCCGGCGGTCACCGGCGAGCGGAGGGCTGCGGCGCTCGAACATGGCGGGAATGTCCTGCAGGGTCTCGCAGCCGGCCATGGCGAGGCCGAGACCGGCAAGAATACCGGTGCGCAGGACGAGGCGGCGGTCGGGGCGGAAAGTGGTCATGGGCGGATCCCGGTGGTCGCTCAGCTGCCGCTGGCGGAGAAGACGGTGGACATGAGGTCGGCGCGGCCGCGCACGCCCTGCGGCGATTCGCGGTCGTCCTGGATCGCCTTGATCCAGCGCTCGGCCGTGGGGCGGTCGCCGGCCCTGAGGGCGGCGAGAGCCAGGACCTCGCGCGCCGAATGGCGGAACGGCCGGTCCGCGCCGGCGAGCGGTTCCGCCCGCTGGACGAGGTCGGCCGGCGGCGCGGTATCGACCAGGAGATAGGCGGCGCGCAGCCGCGCCAGATCCTGCAGCACAGGCCCGATTCCGGCATCGGCGCCGAGCGCGTCGAGTACCCGCACGGCCTCTGCCTTGTCGCGGGCGGCGAGCTCCGTCGCGTGGCGGAACCGCGCGAGGATGCGGTAGCCGGATGGCGCTTCGGCGGTGAGAGCAGCGAACCGGGTCTCGGCCTCCTGCGCGCTGGTCTGCGACAGCCTCAGGGCCGCCTCGAACTTGGCGCCGGCAGCAGCGGACCGCTGGGCCTGCAGGTAGTCGTAAAGGCGCCAGCCGCCGACCACCAGCACGACCGCCGCCGCGGAGGCGACAATGACCGGCCAGTACTTCTGCCACAGCGCCTCGGCCTTGGCCCGGCGCAGGTCCTCTTCAACTTCGTCGAAAATATCGGCCATGGTCTCATCCAGCCGCGGCGAACCCGCAAAAGGTCCGGCGCGCCCCCATCGGAAGGCGCGGAACCTATCAACTCCCCCTGTGCGACGCAAACGCGGCGCGACTGGGGCAAAGCCTCGCCACCCATCAAGGGTGGGCCACCCGCCAAAAGGGGCGGCGAACGCATCCATGACAGTGTGACCGGGATTGCCGGATTTCCCCAACACCGCCACATTTGCGGGGCATGGAGATAAGCGACAGCCGCCTATGGCTCCGTCGGAGGCTGCGCGACTGGCCAGGGGCGGCCGGAAGTGGTAGCCACGTCAGCCTCAACTGCCCATGGTCGAATGAAGCACGTTCCAGTGACAATCTCCGACACAGCGCAGCCTGTCCCTCTCCACGACGCCGGCGTCGTTCTGGGGGACATGTACGATCCGGTTCGCGAGCGCGCCGTGGCGCGCCGCCTGCGCGGCGCACGGCGGCGTCGCCTCGCCCTGCTGATCACCGCCATCTCGATTTCCGCGGCAGCGGCGGCCGGCTTCACACTGTTCAACCGGGACATGATCCAGGCCGAACTGACGCCCGCGCCGGTCGTCGCGGAACCGGCCCCGGCGGCCGAGGCCCCGGCTCTGGCCTCCAGCACCTCCCGCCTGATCCAGTTGCCCGGCACGGGCGCCGACCCGAACAAGGTCCAGGCCCGCGTCATCGTGCCGGCCGATCCCGAACCGCAGCCGGTCCGCGCGCCTGTGACGGACGACGCCGTGCCGAACGCGACGCCCGATGCCGCGCCGCGCACCATTGCGCTGTCTCCGGCGAGCCCCATCCGTGGCGATGCTGCGCCGGCCGAGGCACAGGGCGCCCTGCCCGCCGCGGCCCTCGGCTTCGCGCCGGTGCCGGCGCCGCGGCCCAGCCGCGCGCCCTGAGACCTTTCCGGTCACTCTGAAACACAGTCCCTGACGCGAGCCACCGGGCGGCAATCGCACCCGATTAGACACAGCGTTGCCCCGTCACGACGACGGGCTGCGATCGGGACAAGACAGGTGCGGGTACTGGGCTGGGCGCTGTTCTGGGGGCTTGCCGGGCTGGTGGGCGGCTACGTGGCGGCCGTGGCCATCGGGCTGGTGGTGTTCGAGATCTTCAATGTCTCGCAGCGCGAGGGGGCGGCCGCCATGGGCCTCGCCTTCATCATTGGACCCTTCGTGGCCTGTCTCGTCGCCCTGGCGTCTGCGGCAACCGCCGCCATCGTCACCCGCGGACGCGAGCGGAAGCGCGAAGGCGGCCACATCGGACCGCGCCAGCCGTGGGGCCGCGGTGCGCGCGCCGCCGTCGGAGGCATTCTGGGCCTGATCGGCGGCTATGGCGCCGCGGTCATCGTGCTCGCCGCCTTCTACGCCCTCAGGGGCTCGCCCTATTTCTCCAGCTATGCCTGGGCTTACGCCGCCGCCTGGGCGCCGTTCCTCGCCGCGGCCGCGGGAGGCGGATTCGGCATCTGGATCGCACTGCGTGACAAGGGCGCCGCGACGGGCGGCGTCAGCCCCGGCTGAAGGTCGTGGCGTAGAGGTCCGGCTTGAAACCGACCATCAGCTTGCCGTCCGCTTCCAGGACCGGGCGCTTGACGAGCGTCGGATTGGCGAGAATGAGCCGCTCGGCCTTCTCGCGGTCGAGACCGTCTCGCTCCGTCTCCCGCAGCTTGCGGAAACTGGTGCCGGCACGATTCAGAACTGTCTCCCAGCCGAGCGCGTCGAGCCATCCGCCGAGGCGCTGGGCATCCAGTCCCTCGACGCGAAAGTCATGGAAGCGGTAGGCGATGTTCTGCCCGTCCAGCCAGGCACGGGCCTTGCGGACCGTGTCGCAGGTGGTGATGCCGTAGAGGGTGACCGTCATCTGGCGCTTCCGGTGTCATCTGGATCTTGCGGACCGAGCTACTCCCTGCGTCCGCTGGGCAGGCCGGTGGCGACTGAAGCAGCGTCATCTTCGGCATCAGGTCAGGGCGTCCAGATAGGCCTCGACCTCGTCGAGATCGGCGGAGAAGAGATAATCCCTGTCGCCGAGCACGATCTTCATCGTATCGGCGTCGCGCAGCATGTAGCCGCCGTGGGCCAGAATCTGCTTGTCCGGCTTCTGCGCCGTCATCAGATGAAGGCCCAGCCGGACGCAAATGCGCTTGATTCGGCGCTCGCGGGACGGGATCGAAGCCTTGTAGCTCATGGCCGCGAGGCCGCCGTCGTGAAACGCCTTCTCATTCCCACTCGATGGTCCCCGGCGGCTTCGAGGTCACGTCGTAAACGACGCGGTTGATGCCGCGCACCTCGTTGATGATGCGGGTGGCGGCACGGCCGAGGAAGGTCATGTCGAAGGGGTAGAAGTCGGCCGTCATGCCGTCGACGGAGGTGACGGCGCGCAGCGCGCAGACATATTCATAGGTGCGGCCATCGCCCATGACGCCGACGGTGCGGACCGGCAGCAGCACGGCGAAGGCCTGCCAGATGATGTCGTAGAGCCCGGCCTTGCGGATCTCGTCGAGATAGATGGCGTCGGCCTGGCGCAGGATGTCGAGCTTCTCCGGCGTGATCTCGCCGGGAATGCGGATGGCGAGGCCAGGTCCTGGGAAGGGATGGCGGCCGACGAAGCTGTCGGGGAGGCCGAGTTCGCGGCCGAGCGCCCTCACCTCGTCCTTGAACAGCTCGCGCAGCGGCTCGACGAGCTTCATGTTCATGCGCTCGGGCAGGCCACCGACATTGTGGTGGCTCTTGATGGTGACCGAGGGGCCGCCGGTGAAGGAGACGCTCTCGATGACGTCGGGATAGAGCGTGCCCTGGGCGAGGAACTCCGCCCCGCCGACCGCCTTGGCCTCCTTCTCGAAGACCTCGATGAACAGGCGGCCGATGGTCTTGCGCTTGGTCTCCGGGTCGGTGACGCCGGCAAGTTCGCCGAGGAAGAGGTCGGCGACGTCCACATGGACGAGCGGGATGTTGTAGTGGCCGCGGAAGAGTTCGACGACCTCCTTCGCCTCGTTCTGGCGCATCAGGCCGTGGTCGACGAAGACGCAGGTGAGTTGCGAGCCCACGGCCTCGTGGATCAGGACGGCCGCAACCGAGGAATCGACGCCGCCGGACAGGCCGCAGATCACCTTGCCCTTGCCGACATGGGCGCGGATCTTGGCGATCATCTCCTGGCGATAGGCCGACATGGTCCAGTCGGACCGGGCGCCGGCGATCTTGTGAACGAAGTTCTGGATGAGCTTCGCCCCGTCCGGCGTGTGCACCACCTCGGGGTGAAACTGAACCGCGTAGTAGTTGCGCTTCTCGTCGGCGATGGCGGCATAAGGGGCATTGTCAGAAGTTGCGACCACCTCGAAGCCCTCGGGCAACTGGGTGACGCGGTCGCCGTGGCTCATCCAGACCTGATGGCGGGTGCCGGGCTCCCAGACGCCCTCGAAGAGCCGCGACGGCTTCTTCACGTCAAGGAAGGCGCGGCCGAACTCCCGGTGGTGGCCGGCCTCGACCTTGCCGCCAAGCTGTTCGGCCATGGCCTGCTCGCCATAGCAGATGCCGAAGACGGGCAATTTCTCGTCGAAGATCAGTTGCGGGGCGCGGGGCGAGAAGTCCTCGGTCACCGAGGCCGGGCTGCCCGACAGGATGACACCCTTCGGCTTCAGCCTGCGATAGGCGGCCTCCGCCGACTGGAAGGGATGGATCTCGCAATAGACGCCCGCCTCGCGCACGCGCCGCGCGATCAGCTGGGTCACCTGCGAGCCGAAATCGATGATGAGGATGGTGTCGTGCTGGGTCATTTTTCTGCGTGACGACCAT
>CAZEZD010000176.1:0-6171 GCA_964516115.1 uncultured Hyphomicrobiales bacterium | reverse complement strand
AAGCAGCAGGATCAGGCCGCGGCCTGATCGCGCGCCGAACGAAAAGTGAGGCTCGCCTTCGGGCGGGCCGGCGCAAGGGCGGCCTAAAGCGGTCGCCCTTTTTGCGTGCCGCGCTCAGCCGTCGGCCGGCGCGCGCATTCGCGCCGTGAGGAGCTCGAGGGCAAGGCCGCCCACCATGATCGCGCCAGCCATCGCGAAGACCAGGGTATGGCTGCCGGTCGCCGCCAGAATCGCCGTGAAGCCATAGGCGGCCGCCGCCTGCACCACCGCGAAGGCGACCGTCTGCAGCGCCCAGGCGGCGGTATGGGCCTCGGGCCCCACGATCTCGCGGGTGCGCCCGGAGGTGGATGAGCCGAGCCCGATCATCAGTCCGCCGGCCATCATCGCCGACAGCGTCAGCAACACGAGATTGTGCGTCAGGGCCGGGATCGTCGCACCGATCGCCATGAGGCCGACGATGACCCGCAGCACCGGCGCATAGCCGAAGCGGTCGGCGGCGAGGCCGGCCAGCATCGGTGCGAGGACGGCGGTCACGCCCGCCGCGACCCAGATCCACCCTCCGACTGCGAGCCCGTAGCCGAGATCGCGGGCGACGTGATCGACAAAGAAGATCGTGTGCGGCACGTAGCCTGCGGCCGCGCCGCAATAGGCTGCGGCAAGGCCGAGAAAGGCCGGTGCGCGGCGCCAGGCCGGTGCCGGCGCGTTGCGGCTGGCAGCGACCGGCGGCGCAGAGCGGGGCAACAGGGCCATCATCACGACGCTCGCGACGGCCAGCGCCGCCGCGAGGGCGAGCCAGGCGGGCCCCGGCCCCGACGCGGCGAAGGCCGGGACGGCCGTACCCGACAGGACGAATCCTGTGCCGACCCCGGCAAAGGCGAGGCCATTGGCCCGACCACGATGCGAAGGGGCGACGACATTGGCGACGACGGGCGGGATGACAATCATCAGCACGCCGCCCGTCGCGCCCGACAGCGCCCTCAGCGCGATGAAGGCCCAGGCGGGCAGGGGGACGGCCGAGACCGCGAAGGCGAGGACGGCGAGGAATGCCGCCAGTGCGATGGCCGGCCGGACGCCGAGCGCCCGGGCCCCCGCCAGCGCCGTTCCGGCGCCCACGATATAGCCGGCGAGATTGAAGGCCCCGGCGAGATGCAGCGTGGTCGGCGTCGCCCATCCGGCCTCGACCATGGCGGGAATCAGCGGCGGATAGCCGAACCGGCCCATCCCCACACCGATCAGAAGGCCGCAATAGCCGGCAAGGACGGGAGAGAAGAAGTCCCGCCAGGCCCGTGCCGCCGGCATCAGGCGCTGCGCTCGACCGCCACGCTGCGGCAATCCATCTCGTAGTCGAGGCCGATCACCGGCGGCCGGTTGAAATGCCAGATGACGCCGGCCCGCGCGGCGCCGCGCGAGACGATCTCCTCGGCCAGGAACGGATGGATGTCGTGGACGCAATAGATCTGCGTCGCCGTCGTGTCCGGCCAGCCGTGGCCGAAGGCGGCCATCCGCTTCTCCATCTGCTGCAGCACGAAGACCGCCTTCTCCCGCATGCCGTCGGGGCTCGTGTCGTTGAGCCGGACGATGCGCTCGGCATAGGAGCCCGCGCCCTCCCGCGCCTCGCCCGAGCCGGAGATGACGAACTGCGGCGCGCCGACGTCGCCCTCCGCGATGAAGGAGAACGCGTGGAACGAGGGCTCGGGCGGTCCGCCGATCTGCGGACAGACATTGGAACGGGCGACGGGGTTCGCCTTCGTCGCGGGGTCGTAGATGCCCCAGGCCGCAAGGGTCCCGACATAGACCTCGTTGAAGGCCTTGAAGCCGGCATCGTCGAAGGGCGCGGGCGACCGCAATTCGCAGGCGCAGAAGGACGTCAGCGGCCGGCCGGCTCCCTGGATCATCGCCGCGATCCGCTCGAAGCCCTGCTTCAGCGGCACGGGCTGGCGGAACATGACGCGCTGGACGTGATAGCCGGGCATGGCCGCCGCGCCGGCGGAGTACTGGAACACGCTCGGCACGTAGCGGTAGTTGCCGGCGGCAAAGTCGGTCGATGTCATGGCGGTCTCCGCGTTTCCTCGGGTGCGAGCGTGGTCGCTGAGCCGGAACCGGTCAATCGGCGGGAATGCATCGGCCGCCTGCATTCCCTTCCGGGACCGCCAGGCCATCGCTATATTGCAGGCATGATCAGACTCGCACCCGTTATCCTCGCCGCCGCGCTGTCGGCCCTTGTTCCTGGCAGCGCCCATGCCCAGCGCCAGGCGCCCCAGACGCGCGCCGAGGTGCAACTCTCCTTCGCGCCCGTCGTGAAGCGGGCCGCGCCTGCCGTCGTCAACGTCTATGGCGCGCGCGTCGAGCAGGTGCAGAACCATCCCTTCTTCGACGACCCGATCTTCCGCCGCTTCTTCGGCGACCGGGGCGGGCAGGGCGGACCGCAGGGGCCGGGTCGGGCCGAGGTCGCGCGCTCGCTCGGTTCCGGCGTCATCGTCGATCGTTCGGGTCTCGTGATCACCAACAACCACGTCATCCAGAACATGACGGAGGTGAAGATCGCGCTTGCCGACCGGCGCGAGTTCGAGGTGGACATCGTGCTGCGCGACCCGCGCACCGATCTCGCCATCCTGAAGTTGAAGAGCCCGCCCACCGACCTCGCCGTCCTCGATATCGGCGATTCCGACGGGCTTGAGGTAGGCGACATCGTTCTCGCCATCGGCAATCCCTTCGGCGTCGGCCAGACGGTGACGCAGGGCATCATTTCCGCGCTCGCGCGCACGCAGGTGGGCGTCGCCGACTACCAGTCTTTCGTGCAGACCGACGCCGCCATCAATCCCGGCAATTCCGGCGGCGCGCTTGTGGACATGACCGGCCGCCTCGTCGGCGTGAACACCGCCATCTTCTCACGCTCCGGCGGCAGCCATGGCATCGGCTTTGCCATTCCCACCGCGCTCGTGCGCCTCGTCGTGGAATCAGCGAAGGCGG
Source organism: uncultured Hyphomicrobiales bacterium (assembly GCA_964516115.1). Classification (GTDB taxonomy): domain Bacteria; phylum Pseudomonadota; class Alphaproteobacteria; order Rhizobiales; family Phreatobacteraceae; genus Phreatobacter. The sequence continues at coordinate 3,201 of CAZEZD010000176.1, read as the reverse complement.
GGAGCCAGACCGTCCAGCGCCCCTGGTTCGGCGGCCGGTTGCAAACCGTGACCGCCGATGTCGCCGAGAGCCTGAGGCTGGCCCGGCCGACCGGCGCCCTGGTCGTCTCCGTGGTCCCGAATTCCCCGGCTGCCCGGGCCGGCATGCGCGCCGGCGACCTCATCACCGCCGTGGACGGCCAGGTGGTCGAGGACCCCGACGGTTTCGGCTACCGCTTCGGCGTCAAGCCCATCGGAGGCATGGCGAGCATCGCTGTCACCCGCAGCGGCCGCAACCTCGTCGTGCCGGTCGCGCTGGAGCCGGCGCCGCCGGGCGGGCAGGACGCCATTACCCTGACCGGTCCGTCCCCCTTCGCGGGTGCGAAGGTCGCGACACTCGCCCCCGGTCTTGCGGATGAACTGCGCGTCTCCCATCGCACCGAGGGTGTGGTCATCATGGCGGTCGAGCCGTCCTCGGCCGCAGGACAGGTTGGCCTTCAGCCCGGCGACATCGTTCTCGGGGTCAATGGCCGCGAGATCCGGTCACCGGAGGACCTGCGCGAGGCGACCGCGCAGCGTTCGCGCCTCTGGCGTTTCCAGATCGATCGCGGCGGCCAGATCATCAATTCCATGCTGGGCGGCTGAGGCCCGTGGACCTTTTCGAGGCCGCCGGCCCGGACCCCAAGGCGCCGCGCCCGCTCGCCGACCGGCTCCGGCCGAAGACGCTGGCCGAGGTCGCCGGGCAGGATCACCTGACCGGACCTGACGGTGCGCTGACGCGGCTCCTGCGCACCCGCTCGCTCGGCTCGCTGATCTTCTGGGGGCCTCCGGGCACCGGCAAGACGACGGTCGCCCGCTTGCTTGCCGGCGAGACCGACCTCGCTTTCGAGCAGGTCTCGGCCATCTTCACCGGCGTCGCCGACCTCAAGAAGGTCTTCGAGCAGGCGAGAGCGCGCCGGGTGCAGGGCAGGGGCACGCTGCTCTTCGTCGACGAGATTCACCGCTTCAACCGCTCGCAGCAGGACGCTTTCCTGCCGGTGGTCGAGGACGGCACGGTGACGCTCGTCGGTGCGACCACGGAAAACCCCTCCTTCGAGCTGAATGCGGCGCTGCTCTCCCGCGCGCGCGTGCTGACCTTCCGTGCGCTCGACGACGACGCGCTGGAGAAGCTGCTGGCCCGCGCCGAGGCGCTGGAGGAGAGGCCGCTGCCGCTCGACGCCGATGCCCGGCTCGCGCTCGTTCGCATGGCCGATGGCGACGGGCGCGCCGTGCTCACCCTCGGGGAAGAGGTCTGGCGGGCCGCCGGCGAGGGCGAGGTCTTCGACACCGCCGGCCTCTCCGAGATCGTTCAGCGCCGGGCGCCGATCTATGACAAGGCGCAGGAGGGCCACTACAACCTCATTTCCGCGCTCCACAAGACGGTGCGCGGCTCCGATCCCGATGCCGCCCTCTATTACCTCGCTCGCATGCTCGATGCCGGCGAGAACCCGCTCTTCATCGCCCGGCGCGTCGTGCGCATGGCGGTGGAGGACATCGGTCTCGCCGATCCCCAGGCCCTCGTCGTCGCCAATGCCGCCAAGGACGCCTACGACTTCCTCGGCAGTCCCGAGGGCGAGCTCGCGCTTGCCAATGCCGTCCTCTATGTGGCGACGGCGCCGAAATCCAACGCCGCCTATACCGCCTGGAAGGCCGCGCTGGCGCTCGCCAAGGAGCGCGGCAGCCTGACGCCTCCGAAGACCATCCTCAACGCCCCGACGAAGCTGATGAAGTCGGAAGGCTATGGCGAGGGCTATGCCTACGACCATGACGCGCCCGACGCCTTCTCCGGTCAGGACTACTGGCCCGAGGCGCTCGGCCGGCAGTCGTTCTACAAGCCCGTGGAGCGCGGCTTCGAGCGCGAGATCGCAAAGCGCATGGAATGGTGGGCGAAACTGCGCAAGGAGCGGGGCGGCTGACGCTTCACGGCGCGGCCAACATCCGCTAGGCCTTGGGAATGACCAAGGTTCTGCTCGTCTTCCTCGGCTCCGGCATCGGCGGCGCGGCGCGCTACGGCGTCAACGTCTGGTCGCTGAAGGCCTTCGGTCCGCAGTTTCCGGCCGGCACCTTCATCGTCAACGTGGTGGGTGGGCTCGCCATGGGGCTGGTCGCCGGCTGGCTCGCCTTCCGCGTGGAGATGCCCTCGAGCCAGGAACTGAGAGTGTTCCTCACCACCGGCCTGCTCGGCGGCTTCACCACCTTCTCGGCCTTCTCGCTCGATGCTATGGCGCTGATCGAGCGGGGTGACTATGCGACCGCCGCCCTCTATGTGGTGGCTTCGGTGGTTCTTTCGATCGCGGCTCTGGCGGTCGGCCTTGCCGTCATCAGGAGTTTCTCATGAAGGGCAGGGGCAAGCCGCCCGGTCGCGGACCGGTGGACCGCGGCGCCAAACGGTCCGGCGGCAAGGGTGCGGCCAAGGGGCCCGCCAAAGGTCCCGCCAGGGGGCCGGGGAAGCCGCGCGCCCGCGGCGCCGGTCCGAGCGGGGAAGGTCCGAAAGGCGTGGGTCCTCGATCGGGTGTCCGCGCGCCGGCCAGACGTCCGCCCTTTGCTGACGAGGCTGAACGCGCGCCGCGCGGCCCCGTGCGCAGCCAGAGGCCCTTCGAGCGCCCGGATGATCTCCGCTCCGACGACCGCCGCCCCGATGACCGCGGTTTCGAAGAGCGCCGGTCCGAGCGTCCGCGCCGCGAGCGCGTCCGGCGCGAGCCGACCGAACTGCGTTTCTTCGACGGCTCGCCGCGTCGCGGCCGTTCCGATGACTGGGACATCGCCGATGCCGCCTGGTCGCCGGAAGCCGATCTCGACATCGATGCGATCCAGGAACCACGCAGCTCCCGTCGCGAGCCGGCCGGGGAGCCCCGCCCGGCGCGGTCGGCCGATCGTCCCGCCCGCGCCCGCCCGTCTCGTCAGGGCGCCCCCCGCGAGGACAGCCCCCGCGGGGACGCGCCCCGGCGGGATGCCCCCCGTTCTGACGAGCGCACTCCCCGTCGTGTGCCGCCAGCGCCCCCCCCGGCCGGTCCGACCCGCGCCGAGATGAAGGCCGCCGCCACCGATACGCTGCAGACCGGCGTCCAGACGCTGACCGTCACCGAGGACGAAAACGACATGCGCGTCGACCGCTTTCTCGCGGCGCGCTTCCCGCAGCTCTCGTTCAGCTACATCCAGCGCATCGTCCGCAAGGGCGAACTGC
>CAZEZD010000175.1:0-6192 GCA_964516115.1 uncultured Hyphomicrobiales bacterium | reverse complement strand
GCCGAAGTTCGGTTGGTTCGGAGGAACGAAAAAGAAAGACGCGAGGGGACGTCCATGCAGATCGGCGTGCTGGGGCTCGGCCGGATGGGTGCGAACATCGCCCGCCGCCTGATGCGGGCGGGTCATGCATGCGTCGTCCATGATGCCGATCCGGCCACAACGCAGAAACTCGCCGCGGAGGGCGCGTCGGGCGCGGGCTCGCTTGAGGCCCTGTGCAGCAGCCTCGCCACGCCGCGGGCCGTCTGGGTCATGCTGCCCGCGGGCGCGGTGACGGAAAACGCCGTCTCCGCGCTCGCCGACCTTCTGTCGCCCGGCGACACCATCATCGACGGCGGCAACACCTTCTGGAAGGACGACATCCGCCGCGCCAAGGCGCTGGCGGCGCGCGGCATCTGCTATCTCGACATCGGCACGTCCGGCGGCGTCTGGGGGCTCGAGCGCGGCTACTGCCTGATGATCGGCGGCGAGAAGGCGGCGGTCGCGCGGCTCGACCCGATCTTTGCGGCACTGGCGCCCGGCCGCGGCGACATCCCGGCGACCCGCCACCGCGAGGACCGCACCGGCACGGCTGAGCAGGGCTATCTGCACTGCGGGCCGAGCGGCGCCGGCCACTACGTCAAGATGATCCACAACGGCATCGAGTACGGCATGATGCAGGCCTTCGCCGAGGGCTTCGACATCCTGAGGAACGCCTCATCGCCGCGCCTTTCGGAAGACCTCAGGCTCGACCTCGACGTCGCCGACATCGCCGAGGTCTGGCGGCGCGGCTCGGTCGTCACCTCCTGGCTGCTCGACTTCACCGCCGAGGCGCTGGCCGCCGACCCGGCGCTGGCAGAGTATTCAGGCCACGTCTCCGATTCCGGCGAGGGGCGCTGGACGGTGGAGGCCGCCATCGAGCAGGCCACGCCGGCCGAGGTGCTGACTTCGGCGCTCTACACCCGCTTCCGCTCACGGCAGGACCATACCTTCGCCGAGAAGGTACTCTCCGCCATGCGCAAGGGCTTCGGCGGCCATCAGGAGCAGAAGTGAGCGCCGCAGCCGGAGCGGCCGCAGCCGCGAACCCGCCCCTGCCCACCGCGCTCATCGTCATGGGCGTGTCCGGCTCGGGGAAGTCGACCATCGGCATCGGACTTGCCGATGCCCTCGGCTGGGACTTTCGCGACGGCGACGCCTTCCACCCGCCCTCCAACGTCGCGAAGATGAAGTCCGGCGCGCCGCTGACCGACGATGACCGCTGGCCCTGGCTCGATGCCATCGCCGCCCATGTCGCGGAACTGGAGCGCGGGGGCGGCCATGTCGTCATCGCCTGCTCGGCGTTGAAGCGGGCCTATCGCGACCGCCTCCGGACGAGCGGTGCACGCCTGCGGTTCGTCCACCTTGCGGGCTCGTTCGACCTCATCGACGGGAGGATGAAGGCCCGCCGCGACCATTTCATGCCGGCGAGCCTGCTCCGGAGCCAGTTCGCGACACTCGAGGAGCCGACGGCCGACGAGAATGCCGTCCGGGTCCCGATCGATGCCGCCCCGGACGCCATCGTCAGCGAAGCCCTGACGCTGTTGCGCGCCGGCTGACAGCGCGGGATCAGCGCCGGCCGGGAAAGGCCTTGCGGTGGCGGGCGATGTCGGCGAGCGCACCGGCCTTCAGGGTGGGCACGTCGCATTCGCCGATCACGATGCCGAAGCCGCGCGCCGCGCAGTCCGAGGCGTCGCGGGTCGGCAATGGGATGACGCCGGAGATTTTGCCGGCCTTGTGGATGGCGGCGGCGGCATCGTCGATGGTCGAGAGGAGCTGCGGATCGGTGAGCTTGCCCAGCTTGTTCATGGAGCCGGCGAGATCGTTGGGGCCGATGAACAGGCAGTCGACGCCATCGATGGAGGCGATGGTGCCGGCATCCCGTGCCGCCTCGACGCTTTCCACCTGCAGGGCGAGGAAAGTCTCCTCGTGGGCGACGTCGGCATAATTCTCGTGGAAACCGTAGAGGCCGGAGCGGGCTGCGGTGGCGGCGAAGCCGCGGCGGCCGCGCGGCGGATAGAGGCAGGCGCGGATCACCGAATGCGCCTGCTCGACCGTGTCGACCATCGGCACCATGAAGGAATGGATGCCGGCATCGAGCAGCCGCTTGAAGTGGCTGAAGTCGTGGCCCGGAACGCGCACCATGGCGTCGCCGCCGCCGGCTTCCACCGCGCGCACGCATTCCAGCACGTCCTTGACGTCGAGCGGCGTGTGCTCGGTGTCGATGAGGACGATGTCGTAGCCCGACAGCGCATAGATCTCGCAGACCGTCGGCGAACCGGTGAAGACCCAGGCCCCGAGGAGCTTCTCGCCGGCCTGGGCGCGGCGCTTGATGCGGTTGCGGATCATGGGATCGTCCTCCGGTGGTGTGGATTGCGCTGGTCCGCGAGGACGGCAGCGGCCGCCTCAATGGCGGCACGGTCGGGAATGCTGGACTGGGCGCCGAAGCGGGTGCAGGCGAGCGAGCCGGCCGCGGCGGCGAACTCGACGGCTGTCTCGAGGCCGCGACGGCGGTCGAGGGCGGCTGCGAGGGCGCCGCAGAACGTGTCGCCGGCCGCCGTCGTGTCGACCACCTCGACGGGATAGGCCGGCGATTCGTGGCGGATGCCATCGGCCCAGCAGATGGCGCCTTCCGCGCCGAGGGTGACGGCGACGGCCAGCGCATGGCGTTCGGACATCGCGGCTGCGACTGTGTCCGCGTCCTGCTCGGAGAAGCCGAACCCAGCACCGAGCGCCAGAACCTCGTGCTCGTTGACGATGACGACATTGAGAAGCGCGGCAAGCTCGGCGGAGATCGGCCCTGCCGGCGCGCGGTTCAGCATGACGCGCATCTCCCGGCCCCTCGCCCAGCGCGCGGCTGCCAGGATCTCGCTCTCAGCGACCTCCCACTGCAGCAGCAGGATGTCGCGCGGCGACGCGGCCAGTCCATCGAGTGCGGCGGCCCGGACGGCCGCATTCGCCCCCGCCGCGACGACGATCTGGTTCTGCCCCTCTCCGTCCACAGCGATGAAGGCTGCACCCGTGGGGGCATCGACGGACGCGACACGCGAGACGTCCACGCCCTCAGCCGACAGGACGGACAATGCAGGACCGGCGAAGCCGTCGCGACCTACGGCGCCGACCATGACGACATCGGCACCGGCGCGCCGTGCGGCGAGCGCCTGGTTGGCGCCCTTGCCGCCCGGGATCACCCGATAGTCCGGTCCCGCCACGGTCTCGCCGGCGCGCGGCAGGGCGGGCACGCGCGCGACAAGGTCGATGTTGATGGAACCGAAGACGACGATCATGGGAGATGGTGAGGCAAGGGACGCAACGCTTGCGCTGCGCCCGACGGCGGGTCAAGCGCCAGTGAGCAGGGCGGCATTGCGCGGGGTGAACGCCGCCATCACGGCTTTTGATTTGCCGCGGCGGGCATTCCGCCCCATGTCATCGGAATGGCTTCCTCCCCCGCCGCCATCGACGTGAAGGATCTGGTCAAGACCTACGGCGCGGTGCGCGCCGTGGCGGGAATTTCCTTCGCCGTCGCCCAGGGTTCGACCACGGCCCTGCTCGTCGGCAACGGCGCCGGCAAGTCGACGACCATCGGCATGATCATGGGCCTGGTGCTGCCGACCTCCGGCGAGGTGCGGGTGCCCGGCACGGACATGGTGCGGCGTCGCCACGACGTGCTGCACCGGATGAACTTCGAGAGCCCCTATGTCGACATGCCGCATCGCCTCACCGTGCGGCAGAACCTCAAGGTCTTCGGGATGCTCTACGGCGTCAATGACCTTGCGGGGCGGATTGCGGAGCTCGCCGCCGACCTCGACCTCATGGAGATCCTCGACCGGCCCTCGGGCCGGCTCTCGGCCGGCCAGAAGACGCGCGTGGCTCTCGCCAAGGCCCTGATCAACGAGCCCGAGGTGATGCTGCTCGACGAGCCGACCGCATCGCTCGACCCCGATACCGCGGACTGGATCCGCGGCCATCTCGAGCGCTACCGCGACCGGCGCGGTGCGGCGATCCTGCTGGCCTCGCACAACATGGGCGAGGTGGAACGGCTGTGCGACCGGGTCATCATGCTGAAGCAGGGTCGGATCGAGGATGACGCGGCGCCCGGCGAACTCATTCGCCGGTTCGGGCGGTCGAACCTGGAGGAGGTCTTCCTCGATGTCGCCCGCGGGCGCCGGGAGGCCACGACATGACCGCCCGCACACGCGTGAAGATCTGCTGCATCTCGTCCCTCGACGAGGCGCGGATGGCGATTGCCGCCGGCGCGGACGCCCTCGGCTTTGTCGCCGCCATGGCCTCCGAGCCCGGTCTCGTCGACGACGCCACGATCCGGGCGATCACGACGGAGGTGCCGCCGCCACTGGCGACCTTCCTGCTCACGGCGCGCGGCTCTGGCGTCGATATGGCGGGCCACATGCGCCGATGCGGCACCAACACGATCCAGATCGTCGACCACATCGACCCGGCCGAACTTGCCGTGCTCGCGGTATCCCTGCCCCTGGCGCGCCGCGTCCAGGTCATCCACGTCGAGGGGCCGTCGGCCCTCGACCTGATCCCGCGCTACGAACCCTATGTGCATGCCTTCCTGCTCGATTCCGGCAAGCCGGGCGGCACGATGCGCGAACTCGGCGGCACCGGACGCACCCATGACTGGGATGTGAGCCGCGCCTTCGTCCAGCGCACGATCCGGCCGGTTTTCCTCGCGGGCGGGCTGACTGCCGGCAATGTCGGCGAGGCGATCCGCCTGGTCCGCCCCTTCGGCGTGGACCTGTGCTCGGGGGTCAGGACCGACGCCCGTCTCGACCAAGCCAAGCTCGACGCCTTCATGACCGCGGTAGCGTCAGCATGAGCTTCTCCGTCCACCGCGTCGGCGCCCTCTGCCTGCGCTATGTCTATCTGATCGTCTCGTCCTGGCCGCGGCTGCTGGAACTCGTCTACTGGCCGATCCTCAACCTCATGACCTGGGGCTTCCTGCAGAACTACGCCATGGCCTCGTCCAACCGCACGCTGTTCGTCGGCGGGGCGCTGGTGTCGGGGCTGCTGCTCTGGGAAATCCTGTTCCGCGGGCAGATCGGCTTTTCGGTCTCGTTCCTCGAGGAGCTCTGGTCGCGCAATCTCGGCAACCTGTTGATGAGCCCGCTCAGGCCGCTGGAGTTCGTCGTTGCGCTGATGGTGATGAGTCTCGCGCGCCTCGCGGTCGGCATGATCCCCGCCACGATCCTCGCCATCGCCTTCTTCGGCTTCGACCTCGCCCGGCTCGGGATCGGCTTCGTGGCCTTCTTCGCCCTCCTGGTGATGACCAGCTGGGCCGTGGGGCTCGTCGTCGCCGGCCTGATCCTGCGCCACGGCCTCGGCGCCGAGAGCCTCGCCTGGACCATCATGTTCGTGTTCTGGCCCCTGTGCTGCGTCTATTACCCGCTTAGCGTGCTCCCTGCCTGGCTCAAGCCCTTCGCGCTCGCCCTGCCGCCGACGCATGTGTTCGAAGGCATGCGGGGCGTTCTCGCCGACGGCGTCCTGCGGCTCGATCACCTTGCGGCGGCCGCGGGCCTCAACGTCCTGTGGATGGCGGTGGCCTCCTACGCCTTCATTGCCCTGCTCAACCAGGCGCGCGACGCCGGGTCGCTGCTCTCCAGCGGCGAGTAGGCGCGGCCGATCTCGTGCTTTAGGCCAATGTCACCCGAATGCCACGTTAAGCCACGGTTAACCTGTTGTTCCTCACCGTAGTGTTGCCCCGACTGTCACAAGTCGATTACAAATTTCGGCAGTGCAGCATTCGGAATGGAACCTTGCGGGTGGACAGCACGTCTACCGTTAGCCTGAGAGGCCCGTCTCCGACGGGTGATTCCACCGATCCCTCTCCTGCATCCTGGAGGCATCCGCGTGCTGTATCACTGGTATGAAGCCACCCACGCCATGCTCTCGCCCTACCGGGCCATGGCGGATGCCACCAAGTCGGCGCTGACCAATCCCATCAATCCCTTCGGGCAGTTCCCTCTCGCCAAGCAGATGGCCGCGGCGGCCGAGCTGTTCGAGCGGACGACGCGGCGCTACGGCAAGCCGCCGTTCAACCTGCCGACGACGCTGGTCGGCGGCGAGCGTGTCGGCATCACCGAGAAGGTGGTCTGGCAGCGCCCCTTCTGCGACCTCATCCACTTCCAGCGCGCCCTGCCGCAGCGCCACAAGCCCGAT
>CAZEZD010000174.1:0-6209 GCA_964516115.1 uncultured Hyphomicrobiales bacterium | reverse complement strand
GGCGGCCTGATCGGCAACGCCATCGGCCGCGACCTCGACGCCCAGGACCGCCAGCGTGCCTATGCCGCCGAGCGGGTCGTCTGGGTGGAGGGGCGTCGCTCCGAATGGCGTTCGGAAAAGGCCTATGGCTATGTCGAGCCGGGTCGCACCTACTACCGCGGCGCCGTCTATTGCCGCGAATACACCCACACGATCTACATCGGCGGTCGCCCGCAGACCGCGGTCGGCACCGCCTGCCGCAATCCCGACGGCAGCTGGTCGCAGGTCGGCTGAAGCTCAGCCACCACTTTTTAACGCCCGCCGGTTAGTTTCGGGGGCTCATGACCGAGGCTGCAACAGCACCCCGCCAGGATCAGGCCGCCGCTTCATCTCCGGTGGAGCGGCTGCGCGCCTATCTGGCTGCGCTGCCGGATGCGGCCAAGCAGCTCCTGTCGGCGGAGATCACCCGTGCGAAGGCACGCGGCGAGGAGGTCCCCGGCGGAGAGCTCATCCTCGCGGCCCTCAGGCAGGGTGCGGCCCCGGCGCCGGCGGCGCGCCCGTCCACCGGCTCCGGCGCCGAGGCGCTCCCCCAGCGGGAGGACGTGGTGCCGCGGCTGATGTTCCGGCCGCTGGAACCCTTTCTCATCGAAGAGCGCCTCGAGACCAAGGTGCGCGGCCGGATCATGCGCGCCTCGCTGCCGGCGATCTGGACCTTCATCCGCCGTGACCTCAGGCCGCGCGAATCGGCAGATCTCGAGACCGGTTGCCAGCAGGCGCTGGAAGCGGGAGACGAGGCTCGCGCCGTGGCGCTCATCAGCGCCTTCCTGCCGGGGTTCACCACCGCCGCCGAGGCCGCGATCGAGCAGTCGAACGCCAGCGAACAGGAGCGCAAGCGTCTGGTGGTACGGCTGGGCGACGAGCGCGTGCGCGATGACCTGATCGATGTCCTGGCGATCCTGAACGATATTCCGGCGATCACGGCGGCGATCGCCAAGGCGCCAGCCTCCATCAAGAACCTTGCCGACGAGGGCCTCGCCAACGCCCGCGCCATGCTTGATCCTCTGGCGGCCAGCCGGCCGGGGCTGCTCCCCTATGCGCTGGCGCTGATGCAGGGGCGCCTGGTCCATCGTGCCCAGCTCGCCCGGCTCGCGGTGTCGGCGGCCGACAGCGACGAGCCGAGCAAGATCGCGGCCATCCCCTACCGCGCGGCGGTGGAACTCGTCATCGGCGACATCGAGCGGGCGACCCAGCGCGTCTCGCGGGCGCTGAAGGAGGGCCGGGGCGACAGGGCCGCATCCGGAATCAAGGAATTCCACGACTCCGTCCGGGCTCTGCGCACCGACATGAGCCTGACCGGCGACGGCCCCTGGCCGCGCCGTATCGGCAAGCTGCGCGCCGACCTCGCGACGCTGCTGACCGCGCAGATCGAGGGCATTCCCGGCGAGGTCCGCCGCCTGATCAGGCCGCGCCAGCGCAGCGAGCAGCCGATGGCCCCGATCACCGAGGAGGTGGTCGGCGAGGTCGAGGACCGGCTCGAACTGCTCAACCACTGCCGCACCTATGCCTCCGAGATCGCGCTGAACGAGATCACCCAGCGCGTCTTCGCCGAGATCCAGGGCTATCTCGACCCGACACTGACCCAGCTGATGGAGAATATCCGCAGCGCCCCCGACACCGATCGGGCGCTGAAGATCAGCCAGATCGAGGCGGCGGTGCGCTTTTCCGCCCGCATCTTCGGCGCGAGCTACGCCCAGCTCCTGCAGAAGGCGGCCGATGTCGCCATCAACAGCGGCAAGGCGGCTGGCCGCTGACGGCCGCAGGCTTGCGCCACATCAAACCTTGACGAGCGCGACAACCTGAACGTTGTCGGGCGTGCCCGTGTGGTCTATCTGGCGGGTATCGAGAGTGCCCCCCGGCGCTCGCCCGGATCACACCCGCCCCCGAAGCTCATGGACGGCTCCCTCACCATCTGGCTTGCGATAGCGGCGATGACCGGCGCGGCGGTTCTGGCCGTGCTGCTGCCCCTGTCGCGGACCGCCGGCGCCGTTGCCACCGGCGTGGATGTGGCCGTCTATCGCGATCAACTGGCCGAGATCGGCCGCGACTCCGAGGCCGGTCTCATCGGCGCGGCGGAGGCCGAGGCCGCGCGCATCGAGGTGTCGCGACGCCTGATCGCCGCCGCCGACCATCGCGACGAGGCCGATCTGGCCGGCGCGACGCGCCGCCGCCGGATCGTCGCCATCGCGGCCATCGTGATCATTCCCGCCATTGCCGCGCTCACCTATGGCCTGCGCGGCCAGCCGGGTTATCCCGGCCAGCCGCTGGCGGAGCGCCAGCGGGCAGCGCCCGCGCAGACCGACATCGCCTCCCTCGTCGGACGCATCGAGACGCATCTCGCCGCCAATCCTGAGGACGGGCGCGGCTGGGAGGTGATCGCGCCGGTCTATCTCCGTCTCGGCCGGGTTCCGGACGCGCTCAGGGCGCGGGCCAACGCCCTGCGCATCCTCGGGGCGACCGCCGACCGCGAGGCCGACCTCGCCGAGGCGCAGACGATCGCCGCCGGCGGCGTCGTCACGGCGGAGGCGAAGGCCGGGTTCGAGCGCGCGCTCGCCCTTGGCCCCGGCCATCCCAAGGCCGGCTACTTCATGGGCATCGCCGCCGAACAGGACGGCAAGCCCGAGGAGGCGCGGGCGATGTGGACCAGGCTCGTCGAAAGCGCTCCGGCGGGAGCGCCGTGGATCGGCCTGCTGCAATCCGAGATCGCCCGCCTCGGCGGCCCCCCGGCCCCGGCGGCGGCCGCGACTTCCGCCCCTCCTGACATCCGCGCCATGGTGGACGGCCTCGCGGCGCGCCTCGCCGCCGACGGCTCGGACTTCGAGGGCTGGCTGCGCCTCCTGCGCTCCTATGCCGTGCTGGGCGAGGCGTCCAAGGCGCGCGCGGCTGCGGCCACGGCGCGGCAGCGTTTCGCCGCCGAATCCGACAAGATCACCCGGCTCGACGGCCTGCTGAACGAACTGGGGCTCGGTGGCTCATGACCATAACCGGTACTCCCGTCCTCGTCCGCAAGGGCATGACCCGCAAGCAGCGCCGGCTGACGCTCATTGGCCTGGCGCTCGGCGTGCTCGGCATCGCCGCCGGCCTGGTGCTCTACGCCCTGTCCGGGTCGATTACCCTGTTCCAGTCGCCGACCGACATCGTCGAGAAGAATCTCCCCCCCGGCTCGCGCATGCGCCTCGGCGGCCTCGTGGAGACCGGTTCGGTCCGGCGCGGCGACAACATGCAGGTGAGCTTCACCGTGACCGACGGCACCAATTCCATCGCCGTGTCCTATCGCGGCGTGCTGCCGGACCTCTTCCGTGAAGGGCAGGGCGTCGTCACCGAGGGCGTGCTGGGGGCGGACCGCGCGTTCCGCGCCGACAGCGTGCTCGCCCGCCATGACGAGAACTACATGCCGAAGGAAGTGGCCGACAGCCTGAAGCGGCAGGGCCACTGGAAGCCGGGCGATTCGGCGCCCAATCCGAACGCGTCCAACCCGCGTCCTGCCGCCCCCGGCGCGGCGCCGACGCCAGCGGGGTCGCGCTGATGTCGCCGGAGATCGGTCACTACGCCCTCGTCCTCGGCCTGGCGCTGGCGCTGGTCCAGTCGGTCGTGCCGATCTGGGGCTCGCGCAAGGGCGACGCCGGGCTGATGGGCATTGCAGGTCCCGTCGCCATCGGCCAGTTCGCCTTCGTCGGCCTCTCCTTCGCGGTGCTCACCTACGCCTATCTGGTGTCCGACTTCTCGGTCGAGAACGTCGTCCTCAACAGCCATTCCACCAAGCCGCTGATCTACAAGATCTCCGGCGTCTGGGGGAACCACGAGGGCTCGATGCTGCTCTGGGTGGTGATCCTGACGCTGTTCTCGGCGCTGGTGGCGCTGTTCGGGGGCAACCTGCCGCTCTCGCTGAAGGCCAACGTGCTGGCGGTGCAGGGCTGGATCACCGCCGCCTTCCTGGTCTTCGTGCTGAAGACCTCCAATCCCTTCACCCGCATCAGCCCGGCGCCGATGGAGGGCCGCGACCTCAATCCGCTGCTGCAGGACGTCGGCCTCGCGATCCATCCGCCGCTGCTGTATCTCGGCTATGTCGGCTTCTCCATGTCCTTCGCCTTCGCGGTGGCCGCCCTCATCGACGGCAAGATCGACGCCGCCTGGGCGCGCTGGGTCAGGCCCTGGACGCTGGTCGCCTGGATATTCCTCACCGCCGGCATCTCCATGGGCTCCTACTGGGCCTATTACGAGCTCGGCTGGGGCGGCTGGTGGTTCTGGGACCCGGTGGAGAACGCCTCGCTGATGCCCTGGCTCGCCGGCACGGCGCTGCTGCACTCGGCCGTCGTCATGGAAAAGCGCGAGGCGCTGAAGGTCTGGACCGTGCTGCTGGCCATCCTCACCTTCTCGCTCTCCCTGCTCGGAACCTTCCTGGTCCGCTCGGGTGTGCTCACCTCCGTCCACGCCTTCGCCGTCGATCCCGAGCGCGGTGTCTTCATCCTCGCCATCCTCGTCGCCTTCATCGGCGGCTCGCTGGCGCTCTATGCCTGGCGCGCGCCGATGCTGAAGCAGGGCGGACTCTTCGCCCCGGTGTCGCGCGAGGGCGCGCTGGTCCTCAACAACCTCTTCCTCACCGCCGCCTGCGCCGCCGTCTTCGTCGGCACGCTCTATCCGCTGGCGCTGGAGACGCTGACCGGTGCCAAGATCTCGGTCGGCCCGCCCTTCTTCAACTGGACCTTCGGCCCGCTCATGGTGCCTCTGATGGTGGCGATGGTCTTCGGACCCTTCCTCGCCTGGAAGCGCGGCGACCTCTATGCCGTGGCGCAGCGGCTGACGCTGGCCTTTGCCGCCGGCTTTGTCGCCATGGCGGTGACCTTCGCGGTGAAGTCGGGCGGCCCCATCCTCGCCCCCGTCTTCATCGGCCTTGCCGCCTACATCATCGTCGGGTCGCTGATCGACATCGCCGAGCGCGTGCAACTGTTCAAGGCGCCGGCGGCGACGAGCCTTGCCCGCGCCCGCGGCCTGCCGCGCTCCGCCTGGGGCACGGCCTTCGCCCATGCCGGCGTCGGGGTCATGCTGCTCGGCATCGTCGGAGAGACCGCCTACAAGCAGGAGACCATTGTCCAGATGAAGCCGGGCGAGAGCATCTCCGTCGCCGGCTACGACATGACGCTGGTCGGGCTCTTCCCGGTGCAGGGGCCGAACTACCGCGATCTCGTCGCGCGCCTCTCGGTGCGGGAGGGCGGCGTCAGCGTCGGCGTTCTCGAACCGGCGAAGCGCCTCTATACCGCGCGCAACATGCCGACCACCGAGTCTGCGCTGAAGACGCGCGGCGTCTCGCAGCTCTACGTCTCGCCGGGCGATGCCGGCACCGACGGCTCCATCGCGCTGCGCTTCTTCTACAAGCCGATGGTCCTGCTGATCTGGATCGGCACGCTGGTGATGATGTTCGGCGGGCTCCTGTCGCTGTCCGACCGCCGCTTCCGCGTCGGCGCGCCGAAACCCTCGGCCCGCCGCGCCGCGGCCGCCGCCCAGCCGGCGGAGTGACCGCCATGCGGATGCTCGCCCTTGTCCTTGCGCTCGTGACCGCGACGCCCGCCTTCGCCGTCCTGCCTGGCGAGCGGCTCGACAATCCGGCGCTGGAGGAGCGGGCGCGCAACCTGTCGCAGGACCTGCGCTGCATGGTCTGCCAGAACCAGTCGATCGACGATTCCGACGCGCCGCTCGCCCGCGACCTGCGCCTTCTGGTGCGCGAGCGGCTGAAGGCCGGCGACAGCGACAGGCAGGTGATGGACTATCTCGTCGCCCGCTATGGCGAGTTCGTCCTGCTGCGACCGCGCTTCGGCTGGCATACGGCGGTGCTCTGGGGCGCGCCGGCGCTGTTCCTGCTCGCCGGCGGGGCCTATCTCGTGCTGTGGGCCCGCCGGCGGCGGTCGTCTCCGGTGGCCGGCCCGGCGCCGCTGACCGACGAGGAGAAGGCGAAGCTCGAGGCGGTGCTGAAGTCCTGAGGCGGCCCAACCTTACGGAGATGTAACTTCCCCGACAGGGTGGCGTAATCCACGATCCTCCATGGTCCGGTCATACACGGCACTCACCGTGTGCCCCCATTCCGTGGAGATCCCCCATGACATCCGCTTCCAAGGCGTCCCGCATTCGCGCCGCCCTTCTCGGCACAGTGGCCGTGGTCGCCGTCGGCGCCGGCGTGC
>CAZEZD010000173.1:0-6214 GCA_964516115.1 uncultured Hyphomicrobiales bacterium | reverse complement strand
CTTGCCGCACTGAAAGTGTTCTTCATCGATCCCTTGAGCGACGGATGGGCATTGCAGGAGCTCGCCGTCAAGGCGACGCCGCTTATCCTGATCTCCGTCGGCCTGACGCTCTGCTACCGCGCCAACACCTGGAACATCGGCGCCGAGGGCCAGCTCGTCATGGGCGCCGTCTTCGGCTCCTGGCTGGCGCTCGCCACCCACGGCACGCCGGACGGGCCCTGGGTGCTGCCGGCCATGCTCGCCCTCGGCATTCTCGGCGGCATGGCCTGGGCGCTGATCCCGGCGCTTCTCAAGGCACGGCTCGGGGTCAACGAGATCCTGACCAGCCTGATGCTGGTCTATGTCGCCGAACTCCTGCTCGACTATCTGGTGCGCGGACGCTGGCGCGACCCCAAGGGGTTCAACTTCCCGCAGTCGGTGAATTTCGAGCCGGAAGCCACCATGCCACTGCTCTTCGAGGCCGGCCGCATGCATGCCGGCTTCCTGATCGCCGTGGCGGTGGCGCTTGTCGCAGCGCTGATGATGGCGCGCACGCTCAAGGGCTTCGAGATCCGCCTCGTCGGCGAGGCGCCGCGCGCGGCCCGTTTTGCCGGCTTCGACCCCGCGAAGACGACACTCTTCGTCTTCGCCGTGTCGGGCGGGCTCGCCGGGCTGGCCGGCATCATCGAGGTTGCGGGACCAATCGGCCAGCTCCAGCCCTCCATCTCGCCCGGCTACGGCTTCACCGCCATCATCGTCGCCTTCCTCGGCGGTCTGAACCCGCTCGGCGCGCTGGTCGCCGCCCTCTTCCTCGCGCTCACCTTCATCGGCGGCGAGAACGCGCAGATCGCCATGCGCATTCCCCTCGACGTGACCCGCGTCTTCCAGGGACTCCTGCTCTTCTTTGTGCTCGGCTGCGACACGTTCCTTCTCTACCGGCTGCGCCTCGTGTCCTCCGCGAGGGCTGCCTGATGGGCATGACCGAGGCGATCCTCCTCACCATCATTACCGCCGCGACGCCGCTGCTCATCGCCGCCCTCGGCGAACTCGTGGTCGAGCGCGCGGGCGTCCTGAACCTCGGCGTCGAGGGCATGATGATCGTCGGAGCCGCCACCGGCTTTGCCGCTGCCGTTCTCACCGGCTCGACGCTGGTCGGCGTCCTCGCCGGCATCGCGGCGGGCATGATCCTCGCCGCCGTCTTTGCCGTGCTTGCCCTCGGACTGGCCGCCAACCAGGTGGCGACGGGCCTTGCCCTGACCATCCTCGGCCTCGGCGTCTCCGGCCTGATCGGTCGCGACTTCGTCGGCGCCCGCCGCGACCCGATGGCGAAGATCGTCGTGCCCTGGCTCTCCGACCTGCCGATCGTGGGCAAGGTCGTCTTCGCCCAGGATCCGGTCGTCTATGCCTCGGTGCTTCTTGCCGTCGGCGTCTGGTGGTTTCTGTGGAAGAGCCGCGCCGGGCTGGTGCTCCGGGCTGTCGGGGAAAGCCATGCCTCGGCCCATGCGCTCGGCTCTCCGGTGCTGAGGATCCGCTTCCTCGCCGTGCTGTTCGGCGGCGGCTGCGCCGGTCTCGCGGGGGCCTACCTGTCGCTCGCCTACACGCCCTTCTGGTCTCCCGGCATGACGGCCGGGCGCGGCTGGATCGCGCTCGCCATCGTCGTCTTCGCAAGCTGGCTGCCACTGAGGGCCGTCATCGGCGCCTATCTCTTCGGCGGGGTCACGGTGCTGCAACTCCACGCCCAAGCGCGCGGCTGGGGCGTCCCCAGCCAGGTCATGTCGGCACTGCCCTATGTCGCGACCATCCTCGTCCTGGTCGCCATCAGCCTGGGGCGTCGGGGCGGCAGCCAGACGCCTGCCGCACTCGGAACGCCCTTCGTTCCCGACCGCTGACGCCCGCTGCCGGCAAACGTCCGAAGCGTGACGGCGATCACATCACGGCACCCTCTCTCCTGCGACTGTCCGATCACCGAAAGCAATCGGGCTTCGGCCAAACCACCAGGAGAGTTTCATGACCAGCACGCGCACCAGGATCCTCGCCGCCGCCGCCCTCGCCATCGTCGGCACCGTCGGCTTCGCCATGACCGAAGCCGAGGCCCGCGGCGGGCGCGGCGGAGGCGGCGGAGGTGGCTTCCACGGCGGAGGCGGCGGTTTCCGCGGCGGCGGCATGGGCGGCTTCCGCGGAGGCTTCCATGGCCATCGCGGCTTCCATCGCCACGGCGGGTTCCACCGCCCCTGGCACCACGGTCACCGTCACTGGCGTCACCGCCACTTCGGCTACGGCGTCGCGATCGGCGCGCCGATCGCCGCCTGCGGCTGGGTCCGTCAGTTCGACCCGGCCTATGGCATCTACCGCCGCGTCCAGGTCTGCGACTGACCGGCGGACATGACGCCAGGCGGCGGGCAAAGCCCGCCGCCTGGCCTTTCGCTCGCAGGACCTTTCCAGGACCTGCTCCCTCCGGCTCCGGAGGGGCGCCCGGCTCCGCCGCCCGCGGCATGGCACCTGCCGCATCATGGCGCGACGGTTGCCGCCGGGATCTGACGCCCTCCGGTCCGCGGCGTGGGTGGCCATCCGGCCGCCCACGCTCGCCGCGTCGGCGCTTGCCACGGGCGAACCACGCTGTAGCCTCGCGGCATGAAACCGGAACCGCCCCGACGACCCGAGTTCTTCTCGGCCCTGCCGGCCGATGTCACGGCCCGGCTCGTCGCCCGCGCGACGCCGGTGAAGCTCAATCCCGACCAGACGCTGTTTATCGCCGGCGACCCCGGCGACGGCTGCTACATGATCGACGAGGGCATTCTCAAGGTGGAGATGGCGTCGGAATCGGGGATCAACCGCATCCTCGCCATCCTGCGGCCCGGCACGGTGGTCGGGGAACTCTCGCTCATCGACGGCCGGCCGCGCTCGGCCTCCGTCGCGGCGCTGAGGGCCTCCAGGCTGCGCTTCATCTCGCGCGCCGTCTTCGACGACCTCGTGGCGGGTGATCTCGCCAGCATGCGGATGGTGGCGGCCCTGCTCGCCGGCCGCCTGCGTGACACCAATCTGGCGCTCGCCAGCTCCAATTTCATGCCGGTGAAGGGCCGCGTTGCGGTTGCCCTGGTGGCCCTTGCGGAAGGTTTCGGCCAGCCGGTGGGGCCGGGGCGGACGCTCATCAAGGTCAAACTGAGCCAGAGCGACATCGCGGCCATGGCCGGTGTGTCACGCGAGACCGCGAGCCGCGTTCTCAACGACTGGCTGCGCAAGGGCGATGTCAGCCGGCTGGCTGGCTACTACTGCATCGAGCGTCCGGCTGCGATCGAGCAGGCCGCCGGATAAGGCGTCACGCCGCCGGGCCGAGAAGAAACGCGGTCCGGATCGGGCCGATGCCCTTGGCCTCGACCAGACCACGGTCCTCGAACAGGAAGGCCTCGCCCGCGGCGCTGCGGAACGCCTCGCTCACATGGATGCGACCGGGCGACCCGGTCGATTCCATGCGCGATGCCGTGTTCACGGCATCGCCCCACAGGTCGTAGCCCATGCGCGAGCGCCCGATGACGCCGGCGGTGGCGGAGCCGCGGTGGATGCCGACGCGCAGCGCCAGCCGCCGGCCGCCGAGCGGCGGATGCACCTCGAGGCGCGCGATCATGGCGAGGGCGAAGCGCCCCATGCGCAGCGTCGCATCGCCGCGCTTCTCGCCGATGCCCGACGCGGCCATGTAGCTGTCGCCGATCGTCTTGATCTTCTCGATGCCCTCGGCCTCGCAGGCCTCGTCCCAGGCCCGCGCCAGCCCGTCGAGCCAGGCGACGACATCCTCCGGCGGCTGGTCATGCGCCGCCTCGCTGAAGCCGACGAGGTCCGCGAACAGGATGGTGACGTCGTCAAGCCGGTCGGCGATGGGTCGCTCCGGATCGCCCTTCAGTCGCTCGGCGATCGGCTTCGGCATGAGGATGGAGAGCAGCGAGTCCGAGCGGCCGAGCGCCTGCTTGAGATCGGCCTCGGCGCGACGGAGGACCGTCAGCGCGTAGAAGATCAGCACGCCGTTGACCAGCATCGCATTGATCATGGCGTGGCTGGCCAGCGACCGGCGGATGACCGTGTCGCCGCGCACCACGAACCCCTCGGCTGGAAACAGATAGAGGGTCGCCAGCAGGGCGCCCGCGGCGGCGACCACGAAGGGCAGCCATATGCGCCGGTTCTCCACACCGACCAGCAGCATGATGCCGGCGGGCATGAACGTGAAATAGACCTGCAGGCTGCTGTCCCGCCCCATCATGACGGCCACGAAGGTGTTGCCGAGGGTGATCAGCGCCAGGAGCGCCATGGCGCCGGCATGCGGGCCGCGGCGGTGCAGCCGCGGAACGCCCATCACCGCCAGCACCACCAGCGCATTGTAGATGTGAATGACCATCATGCCCGTGAGGTCGTGGAGGGCATTCGACACGAGATGCGAGCCGGCATTGGCCATGGTCGCGTAGGTCGCCACATTGGTCAGCCGCTGGCGGCGCGCCACCTCCGGGTCATGCGTGACAACACCCCACGAGAGGGCGCGATCCAGCCAGACCGGCAGCGCGAACCGGCTCCCGGAGGACTTTTCGAACAGCTCCCTGTCGCGTGTCATCCAGCGGCGCTTCCGTCGAGGATTGCGGTCACCCGGTGCGGCCCTCCAGCGGTGCCCGACATCGGTTGCCGACGCAAGTGCAGCATGGGAAGGACCGGTGGTCGCATTGACTTGTCCCCATGCAGTCCTTACCCCATGGAGCATAAGAAGACGGCTTCGGGGCCTCGCCATTCGGCGATGCTGAACACGAACAGAACATCGGAGGAGCCCCATGGCTCTGCGCATTTCCGGCAAGAACCTCGACATCGGCGAGGCTTTGCGCGAACGGATCGCAGGACGTGTCGGAGACGCATCACAGCGATATCTGGACGGGCGGGTATCCGGTCACGTGACCGTCGAGAAGGAAGCCCACGGCTTCCGCACCATCGCCGCCCTGCATCTGCCCACCGGAGCGACTCTTCAGGCCGAGGCCTTCGCGGCCGATGCCTATGTCGCGTGCGACCTTGGCGTCGACAAGATCGAGAAGCGGCTGAGGCGCTATGCGCGCCGGCTCAAGGACAAGTCCGGGCACCACACCCAGCAGATCGGCGTCGAGACGCCCTATGTGGTCATCGAATCGCCGCGGGAAACGCCGGACGACGAGGCGGAGGGCGCCTTCGAGCCGGTCATAATCGCCGAGCAGACCACGTCGCTGAAGCGCATGACGGTCGCCGACGCGGTTCTGGAACTGGATGTAACGGGCGCTTCCGCTCTGGTCTTCCTCCATGCTGTTCACGGCCGCGTGAATGTGGTTTACAGGCGCGCCGATGGCCATGTGGGCTGGATCGATCCGCCAGCCGTGTCGAATTGCTCCGCCTGAACCCGTCATGGCACCGTCATTGCATGGAGATTAGTGGCGGACCTGACGAATCGGACCGCACCTTTTTCGAGAAGCCAGCCCATGCCGCTTCCTGACATCATTGCCGAAGGCGCGATCATCCCCGCCCTGCGGGCGGAATCGAAAAAGCACCTGCTCCAGGAAATCGCCGCCCATGCCGGCCAGTTGACCGGCCGCCCGGCGCAGGAGATCTTCCACACCCTCGTGGAGCGCGAGAACCTCGGTTCGACCGGCGCCGGCGGCGGCATCGCCATCCCGCATGGCAAGCTGCCGAAACTGCAGCGCGTGGTCGGCCTCTTCGCGCGGCTGGAACGGCCCGTCGACTTCGATTCCATCGATGGCCAGCCGGTCGATCTCGTCTTCGTGCTGCTCGCGCCGGAGGGCGCCGGCGCCGACCACCTGAAGGCCCTCTCCCGCATCGCCCGGCTGACCCGCGATCCCGCCAACGCGCAGAAGCTCAGGGCCGCCCGTGACGAGGCCACGCTGCGTGGCCTTCTGGCGCAGTCGCCGACCACTCACGCCGCCTGAGGCGGCGGCAACGATCCGCCGCAATTCGCCGCCAGGCTGCTGATGTCTTGCCCTTCGCGGATGCCGGGGTAAGCTGGTTCCCATCCGGTTTCCGCCGGGACAAGGTGGAGTTGTCGTGTCCGAGAGGATCGCCTTCGACGAATGCCTGCAACTCGTGCTGAAGCTCGACGCCATGAAGCCGGCGCCGGGCCAGCCGAAGCGCCTCGACGCGCTGTTCCGCGATCTGGCGCGGTTCCGGCCGCAGCAGCCGGCCTATGAGCTGCAGGACCTGATCTGGGCGGTGTGGACCAATCACG
>CAZEZD010000172.1:3392-6271 GCA_964516115.1 uncultured Hyphomicrobiales bacterium | reverse complement strand
TTGGCTGGGTCGGCGACCAGGACGGCTTCGTCTCCTCCTACTGCAACACGATTCCGACGCCCGACGGCGGCACCCATGAACAGGGCCTGCGCATCGCCCTGCTGCGCGGCCTGAAGGATCATGCCGAGCGCACCGGCAACAAGCGCGCCGCGCAGGTGACGACCGACGACCTCCTGGTCGGCTGCTGCGTCATGCTCTCGGTCTTCATCCGCGAGCCGGAATTCCAGGGCCAGACAAAGGACAAGCTGGCCACGAGCGAGGCCTCGCGCATCGTCGAGAACGCCATCCGCGACCCCTTCGACCATTGGCTGGCCGGCAACCCGAACCAGGCGAACCGCCTGCTCGACTGGACCGTGGAACGGGCCGAGGAGCGCCTGCGCCGCCGCGCCGAGAAGGACGTCAGCCGCAAGACCGCGGTGCGCAAGCTGCGCCTGCCGGGCAAGCTCGCCGACTGTTCCAACACCTCGGCGGCGGGCTCGGAGATCTTCATCGTCGAGGGCGATTCGGCCGGCGGCTCCGCCAAGCAGGCCCGCGACCGCCAGACGCAGGCGATCCTGCCGTTGCGCGGCAAGATCCTCAACGTCGCCTCGGCCGGTCGCGACAAGCTCGCGCAGAACCAGCAGTTGTCAGACCTCATCCAGGCGCTCGGCTGTGGCACCGGCTCTCACTATCGCGACGACGACCTGCGCTACGAGCGGGTCATCATCATGACCGATGCCGACGTCGACGGCGCCCATATCGCCAGCCTGCTGATCACCTTCTTCTATCGACAGATGCCGCGGCTGGTGGATCACGGCCATCTCTATCTCGCCGTGCCGCCGCTCTACCGCCTGACGCAAGGCGGCAAGACGCTCTATGCGCGCGACGACGCCCACAAGGACGAGCTGCTGCGCACCGCCTTCAAGGGCAATCAGAAGGTCGAGATCGGCCGCTTCAAGGGTCTCGGCGAGATGATGCCGGCGCAGCTCAAGGAGACCACCATGGACAAGAAGGTGCGCACGCTGCTCCGCGTCCAGGTCGTCCCCGAGGAGCGTCCCGAGACGAGCGACAGCGTCGAGCGGCTGATGGGCGTCAAGGCCGAGCCGCGATTCGCCTTCATCCAGGAGCGGGCCGAATTCGCCGAGGAACTGGACATCTGACGATGCGGCGGGCCTGGCGAGACGCGGCGGCAGCCGGGCTGGCCTGCCTCGCGCTTTTGTGCGCCCATCCCGGCGCAGCGCAGTCCCCCGACCATTCCCGCTTCCTCTCCGCCATCCCCGCCGAGGTGATGTTCCTGCGCGCAACCGGCTCCTGGATGAGCGGCGAGCGCGAGGGCACGACGCGCGTGGTCATCCTGCGCACCGGCGCGCCGGACGGCGCCCAGCGTCTCTATGTGCAATGGCTGGCCGCAGCCGACCGCACGGGGCGGGTCGCCGTGGTCTCGACCGAAGAGGTGCCGGAAGTGTTCGACTGGCGCATCGCCATCGAGGACTATCGCGTCGAGCCGGACGCCAGCGGCTCGCGCGTCCTGCTCGACGGACGCATCATCGGATCGGGACAGGGACGGCGCTACATGCTGACCATCGGCCCGCCCGGCGAGATCACCTTCTCGGCCCTGCGCTGATCAGGCTGCAAGCCACGCCTCCAGCGCGGCATTCACCGCCTCCGGTCGCTCCAGTGTCGACAGGTGCCCGCAATCGGGCACCACCACCAGCCGCGCGTCGGCAATGGCATCCGCCATGTCCTCCGACATGAAGCGCGGGGTGATCGCGTCATCCTCGCCCACCAGGACCAGCGTCGGGCAGCGTATGGCGGCAAGGCCCGGCTGGAAGTCGAGACGCGCCATCACCGCGCGCTGCTGGCGGATGAAGCGCGCAGGTCCGGTCTTGTCGGCCATCCGCCTGACGACGGCTTCCAGCGCCTCGTCGCCGAGGCGTCTGATATGCACGAGCCTCGGCCAGAGAATGCCGTGAATGTCGTCGAAGCGACCCGTCTCGGCGAACTTGATGGCGGCATGGCGCAGTTCCGTGTCCTCCGGGGCATCGACGCTGGCACGGGTGTCGAGAAGCGCTAGGCGCTCGACCCGCTGCGGGGCCTGCCGCATGACCTCCAGCGCGACGTAGCCGCCCATCGACAGGCCAGCCAGCGCGAAACGCGGCGGCGCCACGGCAAGAAGCCGGCGGGCGATGTCGGGGATGCCGGCGTCGGAGCTGTGGTCGGCGACCGTAATGTCGAATCGCTCTCCGAAAGCCTCGATCTGGGGTGCGAAGAGTTCGGCGGTGCAATTGAGGCCGGGGACGAGGACGAGAGCGGGGCGCCGGGGCGCGGACATCGGAGGCTTCATGGGCTTTGGATCCTTCACCATGCGCGCCGAATCCCGCCATGCGACGCACGAGAAAGGGCGTCGCATGGCCCGCATTCGTTGACAATTGGCCATTTGCCACTATGTTGCGCCGCATCGACAGGACCTGCTGCGGCGGGCCTTTTCGAGACTGTCCGTTCGGCCTCGTGGGTTCTAGGGGCCGCCATGCGCGAAACCGTTTCGCGCCGAACGCCTCAAGACATCATCGCAAGATCCCGCAAGACCTGAAGGACACTGTCTCAACATGCCGTTTTCCGAACTCGGCCTCAGCGCCAAGGTTCAGGCAGCCGTGGCTTCGGCCGGCTATACCGAGCCCACCCCCATCCAGGCCCAGGCCATTCCGCACGTTCTCGCACGGCGCGACGTACTCGGCATCGCCCAGACCGGCACCGGCAAGACCGCGGCGTTCACGCTGCCGATGATCACCATGCTCGAGGAGGGCCGCGCCCGCGCCCGCATGCCGCGCACGCTCATCCTCGAGCCGACGCGCGAGCTGGCCGCCCAGGTCCAGGAGAATTTCGTCAAGTACGGCGTCAAT
>CAZEZD010000172.1:0-3382 GCA_964516115.1 uncultured Hyphomicrobiales bacterium | reverse complement strand
AGGACGCCAAGCTGACCCGCGGCGTCGACGTGCTGATCGCCACGCCCGGCCGTCTGCTCGACCATTTCGAGCGTGGGCGCCTGCTGCTCACCGGCGTCGAGCTTCTCGTCATCGACGAGGCCGACCGCATGCTCGACATGGGTTTCATCCCGGACATCGAGCGCATCTGCAAGATGGTGCCCTTCACCCGCCAGACGCTGTTCTTCACGGCCACCATGCCGCCGGAGATCCAGCGCATCACCGAGCAGTTCCTGCACAATCCGGTGCAGGTCGAGGTCAGCCGCGCCGCGTCCACCGCCACCACCATCACCCAGCGCCTGGTGCGCTCCGGCAAGAAGGACTTCGAGAAGCGCGACACGCTGCGCGCCCTCGTCCGCGGCGCCGAGAACCTGAAGAACGCCATCATCTTCTGCAACCGCAAGAGCGAGGTGGCGACCGTCTACAAGTCCCTGCAGAAGCACGACTTTTCGGTTGCGGCCCTGCATGGCGACATGGACCAGAGCGCCCGCACGGCGGCGCTGACCGCCTTCCGTGACGGCAAGACGCAGCTCCTGGTGGCTTCCGACGTCGCGGCCCGCGGCCTCGACATTCCCGACGTCAGCCACGTCTTCAACTTCGACACGCCCCACCACGCCGAGGACTATGTCCACCGCATCGGCCGCACCGGCCGCGCCGGTCGACTCGGGACTGCCATCACCATCGTCACCCCCGAGGACGGCAAACTGCTGGCGGCGATCGAGAAGCTGATCGGCCAGCCCATCGAGTGGGCCGGCGATCCCATCACCGACGAAGAGGCCGGCGAGGCCCGGCGCGAGCGACGTGGCTCCACGGGTCGCGGCAACCGCTCGGGAGCGTCCCGTACCGAGAGCCGCACCGGCGAGGAGCGTGCTCCGCGCCGGAGCGAACCGCGTGCAGAAGGCCGCGACGGCGAGGAACGCGCACCGCGGCGGAGCGAACCGCGTACAGAAAGCCGCGACAGCGAGGAACGTGCTCCGCGGCGGAGCGAACCGCGCAGCGGCCCGGCCCGGACCTCTGCCAGACCCCCGCGTGCCGCCGAATCGCCGCGCGCGGCTCCCGTCGAAAGAGCCGCATCGCGCCCGGATCCGCGCGGGCAGGAAGATGCCGATATGTCGCATCTGCCGCAGTTCCTTCTGCGCCCCGTGACCTATCGGGGGAAATGACGTTACGTAATGTCAGATTTTTACCGCCGATAAAGCATTGCCGGTCTAGCTTGTGCCCTGAGCTTCGAAGGCGCTCAAAGCGCCTCTCGCCACCGCCCAGGATCGGCCCTCCGCTATGCATCACCGCGACGAGATCGACCGCACATACGCCTTCGGCGACCTCGCCTTTTCCCAGATCAAGGGTCGCAACATCGCTGCGATCCCGCGGAACTACGAGGTCTGGTACTGCTATGCGTCGGGCTATCACAGCGAGCTGTCCGACGCGGTGAATGCCGTCCTCTCGGCCAACGGCATCATCACCCAGGAGCAGCTCGACACCATCTTCGACAATTATCTATCGCCGACCCGCATGGGCGACAAGATCGACCTCGTCGGCAACCGGGTGATGGACGAGATCGAGCATGTGATGACCATGATCGATTCGGCCGCCGGCCAGGCGAGCGCCTACGGCAACGATCTGGCCGGAGCGACCGCGCGGCTCGCCGCCGCTGGCTCTCCCGAAGGCGTCCGTTCGATCATTGAGACGCTGGTGCGGTCCACCCGCGAGATCGAGGCCAACAACAAGGCGCTCGAGCAGCGGCTGAAAGCCTCGCGCACCGAGATCAAGATGCTGCAGGAGAACCTCGACGCGGTGCGCACCGAGTCGCTGACGGACCCCCTCACCTCGCTCGGCAATCGCAAGTTCTATGACCAGGCCATCACCAAGGCCGTGGCGCTCGCCAACAAGACCGAGACGCCGCTAAGCCTGCTGGTCAGCGACATCGATCACTTCAAGAAGTTCAATGACACCTTCGGTCACCTGACCGGTGACCAGGTGCTGCGACTCGTGGCGCTGTCGGTGAAGCAGAACGTGAAGGGACAGGACCTCGCCTGCCGCTTCGGCGGCGAGGAATTCGCCATCATCCTGCCCGACACGACGCTGCGCGCCGCCGTCACGGTCGCCGAGCATATCCGCCGCTCGGTGATGACGAAGGAACTGATCAAGCGTTCCACCAGCGAGAACCTCGGCCGTATCACCATCTCCCTCGGCGTCGCGGCATTCCGGCCGGGCGACACGGTCGCCTCGCTCTATGAGCGCGCGGACCGCTGCCTCTATGCCGCCAAACGCAACGGCCGCAACCGGGTCGTCTGCGAGACTGACGCGGAAGCCGAACTCAATCCTTCGAAGGTCGCCTGAGGCGTTTTCCCGGCGACTTGCGGGGCGCCCTCAGCGCCGCCTGCCAGGCGATAGACGACCAGCGTCTCAGTTCATCCTCATCGTCGAGACAGGCGTCAGGCAGCCGCCTGTAGCTGGTGATCGTCGTCGTGCCGCGCGCGGTCGCGTAGACGAAGGGCTCCAGCCCCTCCGCCTCGAACAGCGGCGCGGTTTCGCCGTCGCACTTGAGGAACAGCCCGGCCCGGATCGCCAGGGCAAAGACGACGCCATCGCGATAGACGGCATGGCCGGAGAACATGCGCCGCACGGTCACGCGCGCGAAGGGCGCGAACAGATCGATCAGGAAATCCGGATCGAAGGCGCTCACCGTCGTCAGACGGCGCCGAGCGCCTCGGGCTTCGCCGGGGCCAGCGTGATCGATTCGCCGCAGCCGCAGGCCGAGGTCTGGTTCGGGTTGTTGAACACGAACTTCGCCGACAGCTTGTCGGCGACATAGTCCATCTCGGTGCCGAGCAGATAGAGAACCGCCTTGGCGTCGATATAGACCCTGACGCCGCGGTCCTCGACGGTCTCGTCGAACCTGCCGGGCGCGTCCACGAATTCCATCGTGTATTCCATGCCGGCGCAGCCGCCCTTGGTGACGCCGACGCGCAGGCCGGCATGCTCCTTGCCGGAGGCGGCAACGAGGTCCTTCAGCCGTTCGGCGGCGGCTTCCGTCAGGCGCATGGCCTGCATCTTGGGCAGAGGCATCGTGGTCTCCGATACCGCACGGGTTCAAGGCCCGGCGTTCAAAGCGATGAGTTCAATATAGAGGCTCGCTGGCGCGGGTTAAATCCCCGTTGCCGCGCGGCTGTCACCACATGTTGAGTGCCACCCGCGCCTCATCGGACATGCGGCTCTGGTCCCAGGGCGGATCGAAGGTCAGGTTGATCTTCACTTCCGACACGCCCGGCACACTCGCCACCGCATTCTCCACCATGGCCGGGAGTTCGGCCGCTGCCGGACAGGACGGCGAGGTCAGCGTCATGTCGATGGCGACCTTGCG
>CAZEZD010000171.1:0-6296 GCA_964516115.1 uncultured Hyphomicrobiales bacterium | reverse complement strand
TTGCGCACGTCGCGGATGTCGACGGATGCCATTCACATTCCTCCCATGGGTCGCCACGACCCTGCCTTGCACCGACCCTTGACCTGGGCTCTGCGATCCGGTCCCGTGGGCGGATGCGGCGTCTGGCTGTTTTTCGGCGGCCAGTGTGGCACGCGAAAATCGGAAATCAAGTGTGATCACGGCTTGGCACAACTAAATTTCAATCGGTTGAAACTGCGTGGAAATGCGTCAGTCTCCCGCCGATCCATCCGAGCCGAGACCTCCAGGGAGACGACCCATGACCAAGCCCGACCTGCTCATGACCGGGCCCATGATGCAGATGATCCAGGACCAGCTGGCGCAGCGGTTTACCGTCCACAAGCTATGGCTGGCCGATGACAAGGAGGCGCTGCTGCGCAAGCTCGCGCCCAGCCTCGTCGCCATCGCCTCGGGCAGCCATGTCGCCTGCGACCCGGCGCTGATGGGCCGCTTTCCGGGACTGAAGATCGTCTCCTCGTTCGGCGTCGGCTACGACCATGTCGACGCGACCTGGGCAGGCCAGAACGGCATCGTCGTCACGAATACGCCCGACGTGCTGAACGAGGAGGTCGCCGACACGGCGCTCGGCCTGCTGCTCTGCACCGTGCGCGAGCTGCCGCAGACCGACCGCTATCTGCGTGCCGGCAAGTGGCTTGAGAAGCCCTACCCGCTGTCCGGCACGCTGCGCGACCGCAAGGTCGGCATCCTTGGCCTCGGCCGCATCGGCAAGGCCATCGCCCGGCGCCTCGACGCCTTCAACGTCCCGGTCGTCTATCATGGCCGCAGCGAGCAGAAGGACGTGCCTTACCGCTACTACGCCTCGCTGGTGGACATGGCGAAGGACGTCAACGTCCTGCTCATCGTCGCGCCTGGCGGTGCCTCCACCAACAAGATCGTCAACCGCGAGGTGCTCGAGGCCCTCGGCCCCGAAGGCATCCTGATCAATGTCGGCCGCGGCTCGGTGATCGATGAGGCGGCGCTGGTCCAGGCGCTGAAGGCGAAGACCATCCGCACCGCCGGGCTCGACGTCTTCGAGGACGAACCGAGGGTGCCGGCGGAGCTGATCGCGATGGACCACGTCGTGCTCTTCCCGCACGTCGGATCGGCATCGGTCCACACCCGCAACGCCATGGCGCAGCTCGTCGTGGACAATCTCGTCTCCTGGGCGGACGGCAAGGGGCCGCTGACGCCTGTCGACGAGACGCCCTGGCCGCCGAAGCTCTGAGCGGCGGGCGGTTCCGTCAGGCGTCGAGGCCGGGCGCCTCGTCTCTGCGTCCAACGAGGAAGATGCGCGGGTCCCGGCGTCCGGACCCGTGCCGGTCGCGCTCCCGAACGGTAAAGCCGGCTGCCGCGATTTCATCTTCCAGCGCCGCCGCCTTGAAGAACGACACATGAGGCGCCTTGCCGATCAGTTGCATGAGCGGCACGGCGAGCCGGATCAGCGGGTTCATCTCGGCGAGGCAGGGTGTCTTGGAGATGAACAATCCCCCCGGCTTCAGGAGACGTCGAACGCGCTCGAGCGCCGCCCGACGGTCGGCGACGAGGTGCAGCAGGTTGAAGGCCAGCACGGCGTCGCAGGAGCCGTCCGGTGCGACCGCATCTTCAGCGGCGCCCACGACGAACGAGGCATTGGCGCAGTTCTGGGCGGCCGCCTTTTGCGTCGCGATCGCGACCATCTCGCCGGACAGGTCGCTGCCGACGATCCGCGCCACCGAGGGAGCGAGCAGCAGCGCGCTGGTGCCCGTGCCGCAGCCGAGTTCCAGAACGGTGTGCGAGGCGGAAAGCCAGTGACGGGTGCGGGCGATGGTCCGCTCGTAGCCGGCCATGTCCTTGATCGGATCAGCGGCATATTTGCGCGCGATCCGGTCCCAGAATCGTGCGTCAGCGGACGTGTTGGACATGGGGTGCTCCTTCGGCCGGATGGCCTAGCACATGCGCATACGTTCAGAATTGGCGAGAATCGCACGAGCGATATACGATTGCGTATGAGCGCAATCGACTGGAACCTGGCACGCGCCTTCTGCGCCACGGCGGATGCAGGCTCGATGTCTGCAGCGGCACGCAGGCTGGGGCTGACCCAGCCAACCCTGTCGCGACAGGTTGCGGCCCTCGAGGCGGGGCTCGGCGTCACACTGTTCGAGCGTATCGGCAAGCGGCTGGTCCTGACGACGGTCGGCCTCGGTCTGCTCGACCACGCGCGCGCCATGTCTGCTGCTGCCGACTCATTCGCCCTGGCCGCGGCCGGACAGTCGCAGGACCTGACGGGCGGCGTCTCGATTTCCGCCACCGATGCCGTCTCCGTCCATATCCTGCCCAATGTCGTTGCCCGCCTTCGACACCAGGCGCCATGTCTCGCCATCACCGTGGTTGCGACCGACGCGCTCAGCGATCTCAGGCGGCGTGAGGCCGACATCGCCATCCGCCACCTGCGGCCAACGGAGCCGGAACTGATAGGGCGGCTCATCGGCGACATGAAGGCCCATCTCTATGCGGCCGAGAGCTGGACCGCCTGCCACGGGGCGCCGCAGTCGGCTGCCGATCTCGTCGACGCCGATTTCCTGGCCTTCGACCCGGTCGACCGCTTCCGCACCCATCTCGGCGACTGGGGTGTGCCCATCACAACCGGCCAATGCCGGATCATCTCGGACAATGCCGTGGTACTCTGGGAAATGCTGAGGCGCGGGCTCGGTGTCGGCATGATGCTGGAAGAGGTCGCCTCGCGCATGCCGGATCTCGTGCGACTCCTGCCGGACCGGCCAGCCGTTCCGGTGCCCGTCTGGCTCGTCACGCATCGCGAGCTTCACACGAGTTCGCGCATCCGCCTCGTCTTCGACATCGTCGCCGAGGAACTCCGGCGCATTGTCACCGGCGCGGCGAAATCCGTCGATCGCGACGAGGGGGCATTGCCTTCCTGAGGGAGCCAACTGCATCCGACCCGCGACAATGCCATGCGGCGCGTGCGATGCTGTCGCGGATGCCCGCCGGGGCATCGGGCATGGCAGAGGCAGGGGGCACGGATCATGGGCTGGTCATTCACGATAGGCCGCATCTTCGGGACGCAGGTCCGAATCCACGTCACCTTCCTGCTCCTCGTCGGCTGGTTCGCCCTGTCGGCGGGATTGCGCGAGGGACAGGCCGGGGCGCTGCAGGCGGCGACCTTCGTGCTCGCGGTCTTCGCCTGCGTCCTCGCGCACGAGTTCGGCCACGTCCTGATGGCCCGCCGCTTCGGCATCGCCACCCCCGACGTGACCCTGCTGCCGATCGGCGGCGTCGCCAGCATGGAGCGGATGCCGGAGGATCCCGGGCAGGAGCTGTGGATCGCGCTCGCCGGTCCCGCCGTCAATGTCGTCATCGTGCTGGTGCTGGTCGGCGTCGTCGGGGTGCGTTTCGATCCTGCGCAGACGACGGCGGCCGTCACCGGCAGTTCGGCGGATTTCGTGACCCGGCTGGCGGCGGTAAACATCGTCCTCGTCGTGTTCAACATGCTTCCGGCCTTTCCGATGGACGGCGGCCGCGTGTTCCGCGCCATCCTGTCCTGGTGGATCGGCCGGCCCCAGGCGACGCGCATCGCGGCCAGCGTCGGTCAGGCGCTCGCCTTCGTGCTGGGCTTTCTCGGCCTGTTCGGCAATCCGCTGCTCATCTTCATCGCCCTCTTCGTCTTCCTCGCGGCGAGCCAGGAGGCCTACGCGGTGGAACTCGGCGATGCCACGAGCCGGGCCGGCATCTCACGCGCCACGATCACGTCGTTCTCGACCCTCGATACCGGCGCCCGCGTCCGCGATGCGGTCGACCTGCTGCTCTCGACCTCGCAGCGCGAGTTCCCCGTCACCGACGGGGCCGGACGGCTTCGCGGGGTTCTCACCCGCGACGGCATGATCCAGGCCCTTGCCGCTTCCGGGCCGGACACACCGGTCCTCGAGGTGATGGAACGGGAGGTGGCGACCGTGAACCACCGCGCCCCGCTGTCACAGGCGGTGGCGGCGCTGGAGAAATCCGGCCGCCCGCTGGTCGGGGTGGTCGATGATCAGGAGCGCGTCGTCGGCGTCGTCACGATGGAGAATCTTGCGGAATACATGATGGTGGAGAGGGCGAACCGCGACAGGCCGAAGGCTTAGGTTTGCCCGTCGGCTTGTCGGACGGAGACTGCGCGTAACCTCGGGGAAGCGGTGAAATGTCGCGGGCAGCTCTTGCCCTGCGTCAAACCGTCGTCTCGCGCTGCGCCATCTTATCCGCCGGACAGGGCGCAGCGCGCCGGCCGGGCCGCGGTCCGCATCGAGACGGAGCGTCTCCGACGGAGGCGCGAGATCCCCCACGGCGAGACGGGAAAGAACATGGCAGTCATGATGGAAGGTCCCCTGGTCTGGCATGCGGCACCGGCCGAAGCCTGCCTTGAAGCCCTCGACAGTGCGCCGTCGGGCCTGAGCGGGACCGAGGCGTCGGCGCGCCTCGTTCGGGATGGACCGAACCGTCTCCCGGAAGAGAAGCGCCGGGGCGTGGTCGTGCGCTTCCTGCTGCAGTTCCACAATCTGCTGATCTACATCCTGTGCGCGGCGGCCGTCACCTCGGCGATTCTCGGCCATGTCGTCGATGCCGCGGTCATCGGCGGCGTGGTCCTCATCAATGCGATCGTCGGATTTGTGCAGGAAGGCAAGGCGGAGCGGGCGCTCGACGCCATCCGCGCCATGATCGATCCCAAGGCGTCGGTTTTCCGCGACGGCGCGCGCCTGACGGTGGCGGCCGACGACATCGTGAGCGGCGACATCGTGCATCTGGAGGCCGGCGACCGCGTTCCCGCCGATCTCCGGCTGATCCGCGCCCGCAACCTGAAGATCGACGAAGCGGTGCTGACCGGCGAATCGGTGCCGGTCGAAAAAGCCGTAGCGCCCGTGAACCCGGACTCCTCGCTCGGCGACCGTCGCTCCATGGCCTATTCGGGCACGCTTGTCGCCACGGGCCAGGCCACCGGTGTCGTCGTGGGAACGGGCCTTCGCACCGAACTCGGCCGGATCGGCCAGCTTCTGGGGCGCATCCAGCAGTTGCAGACACCGCTTCTCGCGCAGATGGAGCATTTCGCGCGACAGGTGACGGTGGTCATCCTGGTCGTCTCGGCCGCGGCTTTCGCCTTCGCTGTCTGGGCGAGGGGCTATGGGGCGAGCGAAGCCTTCATGGTGGTCGTGGGACTGGCCGTCTCGGCCATCCCGGAGGGCCTGCCCGCGGTCCTCACCATCACTCTCGCCGTCGGCGTCCAGCGCATGGCGCGTCGAAGCGCCATCATCAGGCTGCTGCCGGCGGTCGAGACGCTGGGCTCGGTCTCGGTAATCTGCTCCGACAAGACCGGGACACTGACACGCAACGAGATGACGGTTCGCTCGGCGTTCGTCGACGGCGTCCACTACGAGGTCGCCGGGGTGGGCTATGGTCCGGACGGTGCCATCAGCCGGGCCGGGCTGGACATCGATCCGGATGACGACCCGCGCCTTTCGGGGCTGATGCGCGCTGCCGCCCTCTGCAATGACGCGGGCCTGCGCCAGTCGGACGGGGTCTGGACCGTCGACGGGGACCCGATGGAGGGCGCCCTCGTGGCCTTCGCCGAAAAGGGTGGCCTTGACGTTCCCGCCCTTCGCAAATCCCTGCCGCGCACGGACGAAATTCCGTTCGACGCGGCCCATCGCTTCATGGCGACGCTGCACCACGACCATCAGGGATGCGGTTTCATTCTGGTCAAGGGTGCGCCGGAGCGCATTCTGGCGCTCTCGTCGAGCGAGCAGGGCGAGACCGGCACGTCGCCCCTCGATCGCGCGACGTGGCACGCCAGGGCGGACGAGCTTGCGGCGGAGGGACAGCGCGTCCTCGGCTTCGCCACGATCCCCGCAAAGCCGGGGCAACAGACACTCGCCTTCGACGACATCGGCCCGGACCTGATCCTCCTCGGCCTTGTCGGATTCATCGACCCGCCGCGTGAGGAGGCGGTCCAGGCGATCGCCGAGTGTCATGCTGCGGGGATCCGCGTGATCATGATCACCGGCGACCACGCCGTGACCGCGCGCGAGATCGGCCAGCAGCTCGGGCTCGCCCATCAGCCCGTCGTCAGGACGGGCGACGACGTCGACAGACTGGACGACGCGCAACTCGCCGTCGCCCTGCGCGACACCACCGTCTTCGCCCGCACCTCGCCCGAGCACAAGCTGCGCATCGTCAGCGCCCTGCAGGCGCAGGGCCTGACCGTGGCCATGACCGGCGACGGGGTGAACGATGCGCCGGCGCTGAAGCGCGCCGAC
>CAZEZD010000170.1:1453-6300 GCA_964516115.1 uncultured Hyphomicrobiales bacterium | reverse complement strand
ACTTGAGCAGGCTCATGGACATGGGCCAGCATCGGGTCCTATAGGCCGACAGGCTTGAGAAATCCAATGACCGCGACACCCTTGAAACTCTACGCCTTCGACGCCGAGGATCTCGCCATCCTCTCGGCCCATCTGCAGGATGCGGTGCTGCGCGCGAGCGACATCGCCTTTCTCGCCCGCGAGCGGCGCCTCGCCCTCGTCTGCAACCGTTTCGACTGGACCGCGGTGGAGGAGGGCGCCTGCCAGCGCCGCCGCACCGGCCTCAGGGTCGAGCGCGTCACGGCGGTGAAGGCGCGCGGCGTCCCCAAGGGCGAGGACACCGTTCTCGAGCTCCTGGCGCTCCATTTCGAACCCGAGGGGCCGGACGCGCCCGGCGGGACGCTGGAGCTCGTCTTTGCCGGCGGAGGCGCATTGCGCCTCACCGTAGCACGCCTCGAGGCGGACATGGACGATCTCGGTCCGATGTGGGCCGCCGGCACGACGCCGAAGCACGACTGATCGCGCGGCCGCCGTCAGGCGCTGCCGGCCACCTCCGCCGCGATGGTCGCGACCGCCTCTACCGTCGCCGCCTCGGGCGTGATGCGCCAGGAGGCGAAGAAGTCGAGTTCGGGCAGCGGCACGGTCGTGCGCAGGGTGCGCAGCCGCCCGGCGGCGAGTTCGGGTCCGGCGATCGCCTCCGGCACGGCGGCGATCCCCAACCCATCCTCGGCCATGCGGAGGATCGTCGCCATCGACGATGAGGCGTGGATGCGGACCGGCGGCAGTCCCGGCGCGGAGAACAGCTCGCGCATCAGCAGGTAGGGCCGCGTGTTGCGCGAGAAGGTCATGATCGGATGGGTAGCCAGCACGTCGAGCCCGACCGGCTGCGGCAGGTCGAGCCCCGGTCCGGCGAGGAAGGCCATGCGGTAGGTGCTGAGCGGCAGGTTCTTCAACTGGATGGCCGCGAAGGCGCCGAGCGCAAAGACGAGATCCAGTTCCTGCGCCATCAGCCGGTCCCGGAGGTTGGGCGTGATGTCGACCTCGATCTCCAGCGACAGCCCGGGATAGGCCTTGGCCATGCGTTCGACGAAACGCGGCAGCCAGGTGTGGACGATGGTCTCGGCGACGCCGAGGCGAAGGGTGCCGCGGATCGCCGCTCTGTCCGCCACGACATGCAGCATCTCGGCGCGCAGTTTCAGCAGACGCTCGGCATAGTCCAGCACCTGCCGGCCGGCATCCGTCGGCACCACCGTGCGCTTCTCGCGCACCAGCAGGCGCTGGCCGATCTCCGTCTCGAGCTGGGCGATGCGCTGGGAGACGGCTGGCTGGGTGGTGTTGAGCTTCACCGCGGCGCGGTGGAAGCTCCTCAGGGTCGCCACCCAGACCAGCGTCTCCAGAGCCTTGAAGTCCACCATGTGAGCCGCAATCGATAAAACGAATCTATCGATTGCGATCCAAACTTCGGATTGGACCCAATGCAAGCGGAATGATGGACTGTTGTTCCACGGAAGCTCTCCCTGGGAGAAAATGATGGCCGTCGCCCAGTTCCGCGCACCCGGCGTTCAGGATGTCAGCGACCCCGCCGAGGTTCGCCGGGCCATCCGCCGCGGCGACATTACGGGACACACGGCCGGGCTCGCGCCGGGCCGTGTCCAGGGCAACCTCGCCATCCTGCCGAGGGACCTCGCCGGCGATTTCCTGCGCTTCTGCGCGCTCAACCCGAAGCCCTGCCCCGTGATCGGTCTGTCGGAGCCCGGCAATCCCTCAATTCCCGCGCTCGGCGCCGACTTCGACGTTCGCACCGATATTCCGCGCTACCGGGTCTGGAGGAACGGCGAGCTGGTCGCCGAGCCGACCGACATCCGCGACGTTTGGCGCGACGATCTCGTCGCCTTCGTCCTCGGCTGCTCGTTCTCCTTCGAGGAGGCGCTGATCCAGGACGGCATCCCGATGCGTCATATCGGCTGCAACACGACCGTGCCCATGTGGCGGACCAATATCGCCTGTGCCCCGGCCGGCCCCTTTTCCGGGCCGATGGTCGTCTCGATGCGGCCCCTGAAGCCTGCCGACGCCATCCGCGCCGTGCAGATCACCACGCGCTTTCCGGCCGTCCATGGCGCTCCTGTCCATATCGGCCTGCCGGAACTGATCGGCATCCGCGACCTCGGCAAGCCGGACTACGGCGACCCCGTCGAGGTCATGCCCGACGAGCTTCCGGTGTTCTGGGCCTGCGGGGTCACGCCGCAGTCGGTGATCGCCGCGGCCAGGCCGCCCTTCGCCATCACCCACGCGCCGGGGTCGATGATCGTCACCGACCTCACCAACAGCCGGATCGCCACCCTGTGACCGCCCCGCCCCCGACGCCGCACCCCGGCTTCGGGGCCTTCGGCAAGAGCCATCGTGAGTTCTTCGATGCGCTTGCGAACGATGGCTGGTCGCCGGTCGCCGGCTATGCGGGCGTCGAGGAAAAGATCCTCTCCGGCCGCCTCGATCCGTCCTCCCGCACCGGCGCCGTGACGCGGCTCGCCCGCTGGCAGGCCGGCGCCGCGGTCGACAATCCGGTCTCGCATGACTGGTGCGAGGAGGTCTTCATCGTCTCCGGCGCGCTGTCGATTGGCACGCTTGCTGCAAGGACCGACGCCGTGCGTCTGCCCGCCGGAACCTACGCGGTCAGGCCGCCGCACGTCATCCATGGTCCCTTCTTCAGCGACGAGGGCTGTCTGCTGATCGAGTTCATGTACTACCCGCCCGACCCACAACAACAAGCATCCAGAGACCGTCGACACCCGACCCGCCGCCCCTGCGGCAAAGACGAAGGAGAGACCACCATGATCCGCCTGAGAGCTGCCGCGACCGCGGTCGCCCTGACCATGACCGGCGCGCTGCCGGTCCTCGCCCAGGCCGTCCCCGCCGGCCCTCCCGTGAACGTCCAGATCGTCACCCAGCCGGGCCCCTCGATGCCGCAGTTTACGCGCGTCGACCAGCCGCTGCTGCGCGACGGCCTCGCCGCCAAGTCCAACGGCCGCATCCGCGTGACCCTGGCCTCCTGGCCCGAGCGCAACCTCAACGGCCCGGAAATCCTGCGCCTCGTGCGCTCCGGCCAGGTCGATATCGGCGCGGTGCCGCTCAACACGGTCGCCGGCGACGTGCCGCTCCTCGACGTCGTCGATCTCGCCGGCCTCAATCCGAGCCTCGACCAGGCCCGCAAGGTGGCCGCCGCCATGCTGCCCGAGGTCAACAAGGAACTGGAGCGCTTCGGCGTCCGCATCCTCGCCATGTATCCCTTCGCCGCGCAGGAGTTCTTCTGCCGTGGCCAGGTGACGAGCCTCGCCGATCTGCGCGGCAAGCGCATCCGCACCGGCGGCGGCTCCTCCAACGACTTCGTCACCCAGATCGGCGGCCAGCCGACCGGCATCGGCTTCCCCGAAGTCTATTCGGCGCTGGAGCGCGGCGTCGTCGACTGCGCCATCACCGGCACCGGCTCGGGCAACAGCGCGCGCTGGTACGAGGTCACCCAGAGCCTCTACGCACTGCCGCTGTTCTGGTCGGTCTCCGCCTATGTCGTGAACATCCAGTGGTGGAACCGCCTCGATCCCGCCGTGCGCGCCGCCATGGAGGCGACGATGAAGGAGGTCGAGGAGGCGCAGTGGAAGCTCGGCCTCGAGCAGACCGAGGACGGCATCGCCTGCAACACCGGCAACCGCGAAGGCTGCAAGCTCGGCCGCGTGCCGGACGCCAATCCGATGCGGGTCTACCGTCCGGTTCCGGCCGACACGGAGGTGATGCGCACGACGCTGACCTCGACCATTCTGCCCAACTGGGTGAAGCGCTGCGGCGCCCGCTGCGGCGAGATCTACAACCGCGTCGTGGCGCCGATCACCGGCGTCACCTACGCCGGCAACTGACCGGTCGAACCTGGAGCGTCGCGCGGGCGGCAGGTCTGCCCGCGCGAAAGCACCGACGACACCTCCGCGCGATCCGGTGAAGGATTGCAAGCCTTGCCGAATCGGGCCTTGAGGGGACCGCCATGCTGAACACCCTGATCGACGTCGCCGGCGTCGGACGTCGCTCCATGGCCTGGCTCGGCCGCATGATGGGCTATGCCGCCGGCTGGGTCTTCATCGGCACCGCCGGCCTCATCACCTTCGACGTGCTGGCGCGCCGCTTCCTCGGTTTTTCCACGCAGGCGACGACCGAACTGTCCGGCTACGCGCTGGCCTTCGGCATCGCCTGGGGCCTGTCCCACACCCTGGCCATGCGCGCCCATGTGCGCATCGACGTGGTGGTGAACCTGTTCCCCGCCCGCATCCGCTACTGGCTGCACCTGACGAGCCTCGCCTTTCTCGCCGTGCTCGTCGGATACCTGTTCTACGGGGCCTGGACGCTGGTCGAGGAATCCCTGCTGTTCAGGGCCACGGACATCAGCGTCATCCGCACGCCCCTCGCCATTCCGCAGGGCCTGTGGGCCTTCGGCATCGGCGCCTTCTTCGTGCTGATCCTCGCCATGCTGGTCGAGGCCTTCCTGCTGATCATCGCCGGCCGCGGCAACGAGGCCGAGCTGATGCTGCACAGCCGCTCCTATCAGGAGGAGGTCGCCGAGGCCCTGGAGGCCGTCGGCGAAACCGTTCCCGCCAAGACCGCCAGCCCCGAGGTGAAGCCGTGATAGCCGTCGTCTTTCTCCTCATCCTTGTCGGCATCATGATCGGCATGAGCTTCACCGGCCACGCGCCGTCCGGCGAGCTCATGGGTGAAATTATGCTGCTGGTCGGCCTGTTCATGCTGTTCTTCGCCGAGATGTACGGAGTCGAGAACCCGGGCGAGCGCGTCGACGAGCTGCTCGTGAGCGTCGAGCTCGACCACAGGCGCCT
>CAZEZD010000170.1:0-1443 GCA_964516115.1 uncultured Hyphomicrobiales bacterium | reverse complement strand
CTGGTCGGCCTGTTCATGCTGTTCTTCGGCATGGGCATCTATGTCGGCGCCGCCCTCGGCGTCCTCGGCCTCATCGTCGGCTATGCCTTTTCAGACCGGCCGTTCTGGCTCTTCATCGGCCAGACGATCTGGAACCCGTCCTCCTCCTTCGTGCTGGTGGCAGTGCCGCTGTTCCTGCTGATGGGCGAGATCCTTCTGCGCGCCGGCCTCTCCGACCGTCTCTACCGCACCCTCAACATCTGGCTGAACCGCCTGCCGGGCGGCCTGCTGCATACCAATATCGCCGCCTCCTCCGTCTTCTCGGCGATCTCGGGCTCGTCGGTGGCGACCGCCGCCACCATGGGTTCCGTGGCGCTGCCCTTCTTCAAGGACAAGCCCTACGACCCGAAGATGGTGCTCGGCTCGCTCGCGGCCGGCGGCGCGCTCGGCATGCTGATCCCGCCGAGCATCACCTTCATCATCTACGCCCTGATCACCGAGACCTCCGTCGGTGCGCTCTACATCGCCGCGCTTGGACCGAGCCTTCTGGTCGTCGTGCTGTTCACCCTCGTGATCTTCGCCCGCGCCCGCACCGCCGCGCCGCGCGACCCTGACGGGCCGCGCTACACCTGGGGCGAGAAGCTGCGCAGCCTCGTCGACCTGCTGCCTACCGCTTTCCTCATCCTCATCGTGCTGGGCACCATCTATGGCGGCCTCGCCACCGCGACGGAATCGGCGGCCCTCGGCGTGGTCGCGGCGATCGGTCTCGCCGCCCTCGACGGCAAGCTCTCATTCAAGATGCTGAACGACTCGGCCGAGGCCACGGCGCGCAACACCGCACTGATCGGCCTCATCCTGTTTGGCGCCTATCTTCTCAACTACGTCTTCACGGCGCTCGGCGTGCCGCAGGCCCTCGCCAAGGTCGTCTCCGAGATGCCGCTGCCGCCCTGGGCGATCATGCTCATCATCATCGGCTTCTACCTGGCGCTCGGCACCTTCATGGAGGGCTTCTCCATGATGATCACCACGATTCCGGTGATCTTCCCGGTCGTCATGGCGCTCGGCTACGATCCGATCTGGTTCGGCGTGATCGTCGTCATGCTGGTGGAGATCGCGCTGATCTCGCCGCCCGACGGCACGGTGCTCTACGTGCTCCAGGGCATGCGCAAGGACGGCGGGCCGATCACCGATGTCTTCACCGGCGTGCTGCCATTCATGCTCGTCTATATCCTGGCGATCGGCATCCTCATGCTGTTCCCCGCCATCGCCACCTGGCTGCCGACGGTGATGCGCTGACGCAGGCTCCGATGGGCTGGCGCCCGGTCGCCCATCGGTTCAGATTCCGTTCAGTTGGCGTCCCGCAAACATGTCGGCCTCACAACCTCTTGGGGGCGTGCTGGCGGGGCGACCGGATTCATCCTGCGCGAGGAATCGTGCGGCCGATGGCTTTATTCGGAAACAAAC